>NZ_SSBM01000014.1:0-188492 GCF_004795115.1 Streptomyces sp. A0592 | reverse complement strand
CTTCAACCGGCTCAAGCAGTGGCGCGGCATCGCGACCAGGTACGACAAGACCGCCCAGTCCTACCAAGCAGCCGTCACCCTCGCGTCGCTCCTGATGTGGGCGTGACACTTTGACGACAACTCCTAGTGCCGCCGCGCCATCACGGCGTGCGGGGCGGCCCGGCCGGCCGGGCCCCGCGCGGGCTCCCACTCGCGGCGCGGCCGCGCCGCGGGTGCCGGCAGCCGGGACAGGTTGGCGCTGACCATCGCCGCCGTACGCACCGCGGCCTCACCCAGCAGGGCGACCTGCCTGCCGTCCAGCGAGGTCGCCGCCACGGCGGCCACCACCTGCCCCGCCTCGGAGAACACCGGCGCCGCCACGCACGACAGCGCGCTCACGCAACTTCCGTACTGGAAGGCCATGCCCTGCTCCCTCGCCCGCGCCGCCTCCCGCGACCACGCGGCCCGCGACCACCCCTGTGGCGGGCCCGCCTCGGGAGCCGACGCCGTCAGGATCAGCTCGGCCGCGCTCCCGGGCGGCAGGACCACACCGGGATACAGCGCGAACACGTCGTCCACCTCGCTGCGCGTGCTCCCGACCACGAGGGCGTGCCCCGCCTCGGGCACCGACAGACTGACACTCGACCTGCCACCCCCGACAGCCGCGAGTTCACGCAACGGCCGCGCCGAAGCGGCCCGCAGCGCCCGCGCCGGATGCCACGCCTGCCCCAGCCGGAACGTCCTCGGGCCCAGCCGGTAGCGGCCCGAAACGCTCTGTACCGCGCCGAGCGCGACCAGCTGCCCGAGCAGCCGGTGCGCCGTGGCCTTCGGCAGTTCGGCGTCCGCAGCCAGCCTGGTCAGGCCGACCTCGTCGCCCTGCGCGAGCACCTCCATCAGTGCGAACGCGCCCTCCAGTACTCCCCGCCCCTCAGTGCCGGATCTGGCCATGAGCGGATCCCCCTTTCGTACGGGCGCCATCGGTCGGATGGTGCCCGTAACTCCCCGTTCGTCCCGGCTCATCAGCAAGAACGGTGGTGCCGCCTTCCGCTTCCGCCGGTCCGTTGAACGGACCCGATCATTGCCCGCAACACCGCTATCGCGCCAGGGTGTTGTCACCCAGGGACGAGCGGACCGGCCCCTCACGGGGCAGGGAACACCCGTCCGCCAGGAGCGACAAAAGGAGGATCCGATGAGCGCGATCAAGACCAGCGCCAAGCAGTTCAAGTACGTCATGGGCGCCATGACGGCCGTCTTCTTCGGTTCTTGTTCTGCCAGCTGACGCAGATTCGGGGGGTGGGGGCGGCATGCCGCCCCCACCCCTTTTCCTGACGCCTTAGGGAGGCACGAGTGCTGGAGACCGGTGTCCGGCAGGTCCGGGTGGCGATGGCCATGGTGTTCGGCCGGAAGCTGAACGTACGGGCCGTGGAGCGGCTGGTCGCCGACGCCCTCGCCACGCTCGAGGAGTTCGGCTCGCTCGGCGACGACGTCGACGAACTGGCCGACGGACCGTTCGCCGACCCGGACGAGCGGCGCGACCTGCAGAACCGCGCGCTCCAGCGGACCGTGCGCAGACTCGCCGAGCGCTCGCCCTTCTACCGGGAGCGGCTCGCCGGCATCGACCTCGGCGGGCTGACCACCGAGACGCTCACCCGGATCCCGGTGACCCGCAAGGCCGACCTGATCGCGCGGCCCGCCGACTTCCTGTGCAGCACCCCCTACCTCGCGACCCAGACGACCGGCACCACCGGCCGTCCCGTGCAGATGTGGCTCTCCCGCTACGAGATGGAGCTGTGGCCGGCGCTGATCGCCCTCTCCGTGGTGCTGCGCGGCGACATCCGCCCCGGCGACCGGATGCAGATCAACCTCAGCTCCCGGGCGACGGCCGCCGTACAGGAGGACGTCGAGGTCTGCCGACTGGTCAACGCCTCCTGCCACGTGGTCGGCCAGGTCCCGCCCGAGGAGTCCGTCGAGCACCTGCTCGGCGGCAACGGCACCCGCCCCACCCTGCTCACCGGCAACCCCAGCTACCTGGCCCGGATGCTCACCGCGGCCCGCCGGCGCGGATACGGGCCGGACGACTTCGGCCTCCGGGCGATCTACGCGGGCGGCGAGATCGTGTCGCCGGCCTTCGTCCGGGCGCTGCGCGAGACCTTCGGCGCCGAGACCATCGGCGACAACTTCGGTATGACCGAACTGCTGCCGGTCGGCGGCCGCACCTGCAGCCGCCACCACCTCCACATCGACCCCAACATGGGCTACACCGAGGTGCTCGACCTGGACACGGGCGAGCCCGTGTCCCCCGGACAGCTCGGGGAACTGACCGTCACGCCGTACTACCCCTACCGGGAGTGCATGCCGGTGCTGCGCTACAACACCGGCGACGTGGTGCGCACCCTGGAGGGCGAGCCGGACTGCGAACTGGCCGCCGTACCCGCCGTATCGCAGATCCTCGGCAAGGCGGGCACCCTGCTGCGCACCGCCGCTTCGGTCGTCACGCCGCGCGACCTCGTGGAGGCCCTCGACGGCACCCCGGGCATGCCGTGGCCGCTGCGCCACCGGGCCGAGGTGGGCGCCGACGGCCGCCTCCACGTGGAGGTCGCCTCGCGGACCGCGACCCCGGCCGAGGTGACGGATCGGCTGCTGGCCCGCGGCATCGACGCGCGCGTCACCGTCCTGCCGCTGGACGACGAGGACGCCGCGCGCCGCTTCCCCCTCCGCTGTGACCTGTTGGAGCACACCTTCACCCGGAGCCACGCATGACGGTCTTCTTCCAGCTCGCGGTCACCGCGGCCCTCGCACTCGCGGTCGTCGGCGGCACCATCGCGTACTTCCGCGCCGTCCGCACCGCGAGGCCGCCCGTCGGCGTCTTCAACGGCCGCGACATCTTCATGATGATGGGCTTCGTCCTCGCGCTGCCGTACGTCTACCTGGCGCTGCCGGGCGTCGTCCTCCCGTGCATGCTCGCCCTGGTCTTCGCAGGCGGGCTGTCCGTGGGCTACCAGCCCCTCGTCGGCAACGGCCGGCTGCGCTGGGCGCTGATCACCGCGCTGATCGCGAGCGTGCTCGTCGCACACCTGGCCTTCGGCGAGACCGCCCCGCCGTACTGGGTGGCGAACAGCTGCGTCGTCGGCCTGGTCGTCGTCTCCGCCACGAACCTCAACGTCCAGGGCGGCATGCGGCTGAAGAACGTGGCGTGGTTCCTGCTCGCCCTCGCCGCCTACGACGCCTTCTTCGCCTGGGTCGTCCCGCTGACCCAGGAGCTCGCCGACGCCGTCCAGGGCTACCCGTACGCCCCGGCCGCGGGCCTGCGCATCGGCGAGGACCTCGGCGCCGTCGTCGGCATGGGCGACCTGCTGGCCTACGCCCTCTTCACGACCACCGCCTACAAGGCGTACGGGAAGCCGGGGCTGCGGACCGGGATCGCGCTGGTGGTGCTCTTCGGGGCGGTCACGCCCGTGGCGGCGCTGCACCTGATCGCGGCGGCCACCGGCGACGCCCCCGGGATCATCCCCGCCCAGGTGTTCTTCGGCCCGGCGGCCTTCGTCGCCTACCAGGTCCTGCGGCGCCGCGGGCCGGAGCGCCGGATGGCCGACATCGTCTTCCGCCGGGACCACGCGGACGTCGCGCGGCAGTCCCCGGTACGCGCCGAGGCCCGCCCGGTGGCCTGAGCGGGCACGACCGGGCGCGGGAGCGGGACGCTACCCGCGCCAGATCTTCTCGTACGCCTCCTGGTAGCCCCGGGGGTCCCAGGACGTGGCCCCGCCGCTGTTGTCGGCCGTGACGACGTGCACGGGGGCGACGTAGCCGCTGGCGGGCCGGCCGGCGAAGGCGCGGTTGAACTCGTCGGCGATCTGCCAGCCCTGCTGGGAGAGCGGCTCCGGAACGGTGGCGGCCTGGTACTGCCTGCTGTTGATGCGCTGGAAGGCGGACGGATCGCCGTCGCCGGCACCGATGTTGGCGGGCGGTCCGCCACCGGGCCTCCCCGCGGCCCGCAGGGCCGGGGCGGCGTCGGCGAAGTAGAGGTCGTTGATGGCGACCGAGTGGGTCCACTTCCTGCCGAAGCGGGACAGCAGCGAGGAGACCTCCTGCGGGGTGCGCCGGCTGGCGTCCGGGATCGGGATGTTCTCGTACGCCAGGAGCCGCACGCCGGGGCAGGCGGCGAGCCGCTGCTTGATCAGGTCGGCCTTCGTCCGGGCGAAGGGGATCGAGTCGTCGGTGAAGAGGACGACGCCGGCTCCGCCGCCGGACCGGGCGATGACCCAGTCCGCACTGATCCTCGCCACGTCCTGCACCTTCGTGGTGATGTTGGTGAAGAGCGGAGGGTTCGTGCTGGGCCCGGGGGAGTCGACCGCGTGCCAGCCGACGAGCGGGATGTCCGCGGCCCTGGCCCGGGCCACCTGCTGCGAGGTCAGCCGCGGGTCGAACCCGCCGATGACGATGCCCGAGGGCCTGAGGGTGACGGCCTGGCTCAGTGCCGCCTGGATCCCGGCCGGGCTGCCCTCCCCGTCGATCACCCGGACCTGCCAGCCGATGGCCTTGGCGGCCTGCTGGAGACCCTGCGCGACTCCCGCGACACCCGGATTGGTCATGGTCTGCGCGACGTAGACGATGCTCTTGCCGGGGACCGCGGCGGGGCCGGTGGTCGGGCCGGTCCACGAGCTGTCGGTGCTCTCGGCCTTCCGAACGTCGGCCCGGGCCTGTTCGAGAACGGCCGGGCAGCCGGCCGCCGACGGCCCGGTGGGGCCGGCTGTACCGCCGCCGCATCCGGCGACGGCAGCGGCGGCCGCCGAGAGCAGGGCTGCGGCCGCGAGGGCGGTCTTGCGGTGGGGGTACACGGTGCTCCTGACGCTCTGTGCGCTGCGAGGTGGTCTCAGGGGGCGTCCTGCCGGCCGTGCCGGGCCCGATCGGGCCCTCCGGTCACGCCGGCGCCGGCGCGCAGCCGGCGGCGGGCGGAGTAGCCGGCCAGGCCGACCGCGATGAGCAGGGTGGCGCCGTTGAACAGGGGGGTCGCCCAGAACTGCGCGCCGAGCTGGCCGATCCCGGCGAGTCCCACGGCGAGGACGGTCACGGCGACGAGGGTGCCCAGGGCGTTGGCGCGGCCCGGTCTGATCGCGGTGGAACCGAGGAGGGCGCCGACGAAGGCGGGCAGCAGGTAGTCCAGGCCGACGCTCGGGTTGCCGATCTGCTGCTGGGCCGCGAGGAGGACCCCGGCGAAACCGACGATCATGCCCGATGCGGCGAAGGCGGCGACGGAGCAGTGGTGGGTGGGGATGCCGAGGATCGCGGCGGCCCGGGGGTTGGAGCCGATGACGTACAGGTACCGGCCGAGCGGCAGCCGTTCCAGCAGCACCCAGAGGGCGGCGACGAGAGCGAGCACGTAGAAGGCGGGCAGCGGCAGGCCGAGGAACGTGGAGTCGTACAGGGCGGTGAAGGCGCCCGGGAGGCCTTCGGGTCCCGGCACGATGCGGCTGCCGCCGGTGATCCAGCCGGTGGCCGCGTACATGATGCTGCCGGTGCCGAGCGTCGCGATGAGCGAGTCGATGCGCGCGAACTCGACGATGATCCCGTTCACGACGCCGGCCAGCGCCCCGCCGACGACGACCGTGACGCAGGCGAGCTGCCAGGGCCAGAGTTCGTCGACGATCAGGTGCATCACCATGACGTGCGCCAGCCCCAGGCCGTAGCCGATGGACAGGTCGAACCGGCCGGCCGCGATGGGGACCGTCACGCCGAGCGCGAGGATGGCGGGGATCGACTGGTTGGACAGGATCGAGGAGACGTTGTCCATCGTCGGGAAGGTGTCCGGCAGGACGAGGGAGAAGACCAGGAAGAGCAGGACCGTGAGGGTCAGCAGGCCGTAGGTGCCGATGAAGTGGGCGCGCCGGCCGGTCACCGGCCCGCACCGTTTCCGGTGATCGCGGGCAGGGCCGAGGCGGTGCGCGTGAGCTCGGTGACGTTCAGGGCGCCGCCCGCCAGCTCGGCCGCCACCGTCCCCCGGCCGAAGACCAGCGCGCGGTGGCAGAGGTCCGCGACCTCCTCGAAATCGGTGGAGATGAGGAGGACCGCGAGGCCGGCCCCGACCGCTTCGTCGAGGATCCGGTGGATCGCCGCCTTGGCTCCGACGTCCACGCTGGCGGTCGGCTCCTCCAGGATCAGCAGGCGCAGGTTCCCCCGCAGCCACCGGCCGACGACCACCTTCTGCTGGTTGCCGCCGGACAGGGTGGCGATGGGCACCTCGCTGTCGCGGGGGTGCACCGAGAACCGCTCGATCAGGGCGCGGGCCTCGGCGCGTTCGCGCCGGGGGCCGGTCCAGCGCCACCCGGGCACACCGGCGGCCCGCGGGTTGGCCAGGAAGTTCTCCCGGACGCTCAGATCGGCGGCGCAGCCCTCCTCCTGACGGTTGCCGGCCACGAGGCCGACGCCGGAGCGGAGGGCCGCGGCGACCGTGTGCGGCCGGTACGGGCGGCCGTCCAGCAGTGCCCGGCCGCCGGTGAGCGGCAGTGCGCCGGCGAGGGCGCGGCCCAGGTGCATGTGGCCGGCGCCGGTCAGGCCCACCATGCCGAGGATCTCGCCCTCGCGCAGGTCCAGGGTGACGGGCCGGGTGCGGGCGGTCGACACGCCGTCGAGGCTCAGGACGGCCGGACGGCCGTCCGCGGAAGCCGCCTCGGCCGGGGGTGCGGACGTGGCGGCGGCCGCGGGGACGGGCCTGCGGCGGGCCGGTTCGTGGCCCACGATGTCGCGCACCAGGCGGTCGGGGGCGTACGGGGCGAGGGGGCCGTGGCTGACGAGGCGGCCGTCGCGCAGGACGGCGAAGGTGTCCGCGACCTCGTACACCTCGTCGAGCCGGTGGCTGACGTAGAGGATGCCGTGCCCGCGGTCGCGCAGGGCGTGCAGCACGTCGAAGAGCCGGGCGCAGTCGGCGGCGGGGAGGGTGGCGGTCGGCTCGTCCAGGACGAACAGCCCGGCCCGTTTCGCCAGCGCGCGGGCGATGGCCACGAGGGACCGCTCGGCGGGGGCGAGGTCGGCGATCCGGGCGTCGGCGTCGAGGTGCCCGGCGACGATCCGCAGGGCCTCGTCGCAGCGCTCCCGGGTCCGCCGCCACGAGATCAGGCCGCGGTGCAGGGGGTAGCCGGTGCCCAGGGCGATGTTCTCGGCGACCGTCATCCACTCGACGAGGCCGAGGTCCTGGTGGATGAAGGACATGTGGCGCAGGGCGGCCTCGGAGGGGAAGGGGTGTCCGGCCACCGTCACCTCGCCCGCGTCGGCGTGGTGGACCCCGGCGAGCACTTTGATGAGGGTGGACTTGCCGGCCCCGTTCGGCCCCAGGAGCGCGAGGACGCTGCCGCCGTGGATGTCCAGTCCGACCGAGTCCAGGGCGAGGGTGCCGCCGAACCGTTTGCAGAGGCCGCGGATCCGGACGAGGGGTTCTCCGTCGGGGCGCGGTGGCGGGCTCATCGAGGTGACGGGAGTGTCATGCACGGACTTCTCCGGGGCCGCCTGGGGGAGGTGCTGCTGCGATGCGGAACAGTCTGGATGCTACTTGGACTTATCTCTCAATGTCTGACATTCCGGGTCACGCCGCGTCCAGGGCGCACTCGGCCCAGATGACCTTCCCGTGAGCGGTGTACCGGGCGCCCCAGGCCTGGGAGAGCTGCGCGACGAGGAACAGGCCGCGTCCTCCCTCGTCCGTGGTGGCGGCCCGCCGCAGGTGCGGGGCGGTGTTGCTGCCGTCGGAGACCTCGCAGATCAGGGCGCGGTGGTGGTCGTGGATCAGTCGTACCTGAATGGGCTCGCTGCCGTACCGGACCGCGTTCGTGACGAGTTCGCTGAGCATCAGCTCGGCGGCGAAGGCGAGTTCGTCCAGCCCCCACTCGGCGAGCTGCCGGGTGGCGGCGCCCCGGATGTCGGAGACGAGGGACGGGTCCGGGGGGAGGTCCCACGTGGCGATCCGGTCGGCGGGCACGGTACGGGTGCGGGCGACGAGCAGCGCGATGTCGTCATCGGGGTGCTCGGGCGCCACGGCCTCGATGACGGCCCGGCAGGTGTCCTGAGGTTCCCGGTCCGGGTGGGCGAGCGCGTGGCGCAGCTGGTCGAGCGAGACGTCGATGTCGCGGTGGCGGCCGTCGACGAGGCCGTCGGTGTAGAGGACCAGCGTGCTGTGCTCGGGGAGCCGGACCTCGGCGGTCTCGAAGGGCAGGCCGCCCAGGCCCAGGGGCGGTCCGGCGGGCAGGTCGGGGAAGGACACGCTGCCGTCGGGGTGGACCAGCGCGGGCGGGGGGTGGCCGGCGCGGGCCATCGTGCACACCTGCGACGTGGGGTCGTAGACGGCGTACAGGCAGGTCGCGCCGACGATGCCGTCGCTGCCGGTGGCGCTCGCGTCCTCCTCCTCCCGGTCCAGGCGCACCAGCAGGTTGTCCAGGTGGGTGAGCAGCTCGTCCGGGGCCAGTTCCAGCTCGGCGAAGTTGCGTGCGGCGATGCGCAGCCGGCCCATCGTGGCGGCCGCGTGCAGCCCGTGCCCGACGACGTCTCCCACCAGCAGGGCGACGCGGGTGCCCGAGAGGGGGATGACGTCGAACCAGTCGCCGCCCACCCCGGACTCGGCGGGCTGGTAGTGGTGGGCGACCTCCACGGCGCCCTGCTCCGGGAGGCCGCGCGGGAGCAGGCTGCGCTGCAGGGCCAGGGCCAGGGTGTGCTCGCGGGTGTAGCGGCGGGCGTTGTCGATGCAGAGCGCGGCGCGGGCCGCGAGTTCCTGGGCCAGCCGGCTGTCGTCCTCCCCGAAGGGGGCGGGGTCCTGCGCGCGGTAGAAGGTGGCGATGCCGAGCAGTACGCCGCGGGCGAGCAGGGGGACGCAGATCATGGAGTGCACGTCGTGGGCCAGGATTCCCCGGGCGTGTTCGAGGCCCGGGAGCATCCAGGCCGGGGTGGTGGCCTGGAGGTCGGTCTCCAGCACGGCGGGCTCGCCCTCGAGGCAGCGCATGTGGGGGGTGCCGGGGTCCAGTCGCACCTGGTGGCCGACCGGGTAGAAGGGGCAGTCGTCGCGGATGCCGTGGACGGCCGTGCGGTGCAGGTCGGCCTGCGGGTCGGCGGCCTCCTCGCCCCGCAGCACGGCCCCGGGCAGGTCGACGGTGACGTAGTCGGCCAGGCGCGGCACGGCCGTCTCGGCGAGTTCCCAGGCGGTGCGGCTCACGTCCAGGGTGGTGCCGATCCGGGTGCTCGCCTCGGCGAGCAGCTCCAGGCGGCGTCGCGCGGCGACGGCGTACTTGCCCACCTCGGGCTCGCCCACCAGTACCAGGCCCCGGACCGTGTCGGGGGCTCCGGCCCCGGCGTCGCGCGGGGAGCCGCCGCCCGGACCGGACGCTGCCGCAGGGCCGGTGGCAGCTCGGCCCGCGGCGGAGGTGTCGGCGAGGTGCCAGGGCAGTGATTCGGCGCGCTCCGTGGCGGCGAGGGCCAGGGCGCCGAGGGCGGAGGCGGTGGGCTTCGAGGCGGCGAGGTGGTGAGCGGGCGGGGAGTCCCCGGTGAGCACGGCCTCGACGACCACGCCCTCCACGCCCGAGAGGCTCGTGACCGGGCTGCTCAGGAGGGTGACCCCCCGGCCGTGGGACAGCGACACCTCGACCGCGGCCCGCTGCGGGTTGCAGATCAGCTCGGTCGCCTTCGCCTTGAGGACCATCTGGTCCTGCAGGTCGAGTCCGCCGTCGGTGAGCTCGTCCAGGCCGATCAGCTGACCGTCGTCGGCGGACTCCCCGGCGCGGGCGCGGAGCCTGGCGTCCAGGTAGGTCCGCAGCAGGGCGCGCTCGCGCTCCGAGCTCTGCTCCATGAGCCGCCGCTCGATGGACTCGGCCGCCCGGCGGACCAGGACGGGCAGGGCCGGGTCCTCGTAGCTGCGCGGATAGCCGAAGCAGAGGACGCCGATGACGTGGCCGCTGAACTGGTCGCGGATCGGGGTCGCGGAGCAGGCGTTCGACTGGGACCGCTCGGCGAAGTGCTCGGCGCCGTAGACCTGGCACAGCCGCCGCTCGGCGAGCGCGAGCCCGATGCCGTTGGTGCCCGCGTAGCGCTCGGCGAAGACGAATCCGGGGACGCTCTGGATGGGCGCCAGCCGGCCGGCCAGGGCGGGCTCGCCGAACCGGCGCTGCAGCACCGTGCCGTTGCCGTCGGCGAGGGAGATGTTCATCTGGCTGCCCGAGAACCTGCTCTGGAGCTGGTCGAGGACGGGCACGGCCGCCCGGACGAGCCTGCTGTCGGGATCGAAGTCCTCCGTGTAGGGGAGGTCCGTCTGCTCCGGCGAGAGCCCCAGCATCCGGCTGCGCATCCACGAGTTCAGGATGGGGCCGCGGACGCTGCCCTCGACCGACTCGCCCAGCAGGAACCGCTCACGGGAGCGTACGGGGCTGATCTGGCCTCCCGTGACCCCCATCTGCACCACTTCCCCTTGCCGTGCTGCCTGCGAGCGCCTTCCGAGTATATTCCTCCGCTTTTGAATCAATATGGCCGAAAGAGGCAGTTCTTGCAGTGTTGCCCCTGCATCACAGGATCGCGACCGGGTTGACCGGCGAGCCCGTCCCGCCGGGCACCCTGAGGGGCGATACGACGATCATGAACTCGTGGCGCCGTGCCTCGGCGCAGGCGGCGGAGAGGGCCTCCAGGTCCAGGTTGTCCAGCAGCGGCACCCCCATCGCGGCGACGGCCAGCGCGTGGACGGGGGAGTGCACTCCCTCGACCGGCGAGGGGCGTACGTCGCTGTCCCCGTCGCCGCCGAGCAGCGCGATCGCCCGCTCGGCCAGCAGCGGCACGGCATCGACGTGGAGGCCAGCGCACGCCGCGTCGGCGTCCCACGGACCCAGCTCCCGGCGCCTGCGGAAGCGGCCGGAGCGCAGCAGCACCGCGCAGCCCTCGTCGATCGTCACCCCGAGCGCACGCTCCGCATCGAGGACGTCCCGCGCGCGGACCGCGTGGCCGGGCTCCAGCCAGTCCCTCCCGAGGACGGCCGGCAGGTCGAGGAGCACGCCCTTGGTGACGAGGGGGCCGAGGGCCTCCACCGATCCGAAGCGCGCGCCCCCGGCGTCGACGGACTCCCGTGCCGGGCGGCCGTCGTAGAGCCGGCCCCGGTAAGCGACGTGGGACAGCGCGTCGAGGTGGCTCACGCCCTTGCCGTGGTAGTCGGCCGCGAGGAAGTCCTTGTGCGTGGCGGGCTCCGGGGCCTCCACGTCACCGAGGTCGGACATGTAGTGCAGGGCCGGCCTGCTGTTGTCCGGTCCGGCACGGGTGTTCCACGGCAGGCCCAGCTGCACCGTCGTGCCGGACCGCACCAGGGCGGCGGCCCGCCGGACGTGGTCCCCGGTGACCCGGTTCCAGGCGCCGCGGTCGGCCTCGGGCCAACGGCCCCAGGTGCTCACCGCGGCGAAGACGGAGTCGAACTCCGCACGCGACACCGCGGGCCCGCCGCCGGCCGCGTCCGCCGGGCCGGCGGGGTCCTCGTCCCCGGGGCTGCCGCTCACCGGCTGCTCACCTGTCGCTCACCTGTCGCTCACCTCTCGCTCCTCGTGCCGCTCGTGCTCCTGCTCCCCGTGTGCGCACGCAAGCACATGCCCGCAGGGTGGCCGGGCCACGCCGACGATGCCCCAGACGTCGGCCGTACGGAGGCGCGGCCGGCCGCGGACGGCTGCGGCCGGCGGCGAGTGGCGGTGACGAGCCCCGGCGGCGCAGTCTGTAAGCATGCGGGTGCTCAACCGCGCTCCTCCTGGACCGGGAAGCGGCGGCCACCACCAGGTCCTCTTCGTCCTCGCGAAATGCGTGCCCTTCGCGATCGCGCTCCTGGTGCTGGCCATCGAGTTCACGCCCGCACACGTCCTCTACACCGGGCCCTTCCTGGTCGCCACGCCGGCACTGGCCGCCGTGACGATGGGCCCCGTGGGCACCCTCGCCGCGGCGGGCCTGGCCGTGGCCGTGAGCGTGACCACGGCCACCTACAACCAGGCGTGGGGCAGTCAGCAGGTCTACAGCAACTTCCTCGCCCTCTTCCTGGTGTCGCTGGCCAGCGTGATGACCAGCCGCATGGCCCGCGCCCGCAGCGCGAGCGAGCTGAGCCAGGTCCGGCGGATCGCCTCCGCCGCGCAGAAGGTCCTGCTGCGGCCCGTTCCCGAGCGGCTGGGCCCGCTGCGCGCGGCCAGCCTGTACGTGGCGGCCGAGAAGGGCGCGCAGATCGGCGGGGACCTCTACGAGGCCATGGAGACCCGGTACGGGATCCGGATGATCGTGGGGGACGTCCGGGGCAAGGGCCTGCCCGCCGTACGCACGGCCGCGGCCGTGCTCGGCGCCTTCCGCGAGGCCGTGTACTACGAGGAGGACCTCGTGGACGTCATCAGGCACTGCGAGGCGGCCATGCGCCGGGACGCCGCCGTGCCGGGCGCCGTCGACGAGGAGGCGCTCGTGGAGGGATTCGTCACCGCGGTGGTGGCCCAGGTGCCCGACGGGCACGTGGTCGAGGTGGTCAACCGCGGCCACCCGCCGCCGCTGCTGCTGCGCGACGGCAAGGTCCAGCCCCTGATGCCCAGCAGTCCGCTGCCGCCGCTCGGCCTGGGCGAGTTCATCGTCGGCCCGCCCGGCACCAGGGACAGCTACCCCTTCCTGCCCGGAGACCGCCTGCTGCTCCACACCGACGGCGTCAACGAGGCCCGCGACAGCGCGAACGCCTTCTTCGCCCTGCCGGAGGCCATGGAGGCGATGCCCGACCGCGGGCCCCGGGAGTTCCTGGACCGGCTGTGCCAGGCGCTGGTCCGCCACACCGGTGACCGGCTGGCGGACGACGTCGCGATGATCCTGGCCGACCGGCGCGACGAGACGGGGGGGCCGGTCCGATGACCCGCGTGCAGTGGCTCCTGGTCCGCGGCGAACGCGGCAACCCCGCGACGCGCCTGGACGACCGGCGCCCGGACGGCGCGACCTGGTCCTGGGGCAACGAGGCACGGCCGCTGGTCCACGGGGCCACGTACTTCGCCGAGCTGCTGGAGGCCGCCGACGCGATGCGCGCGGGCGACCTGCTGCTGTTCACCGACTGGCGCGGGGACCCCGACGAGCGGCTCGACGGGCCCGGCACCGAGATCGGCACGGTCCTGTGCCGGGCGGCCGAGCGGGGCGTCGTGGTCAAGGGCCTGCTGTGGCGCTCCCACCTGGACAGCCTCCACTTCAGCCAGGAGGAGAACCTCCGCTTCGGCGAGGAGCTCGCCCGGGCCGGCGGCGAATGCCTGCTCGACATGCGGGTCCGGCCCGGCGGCTCCCACCACCAGAAGCTGGTGGTGCTGCGCCACCCGGGCCGCCCCGAGCGCGACGTCGCGTACGTCGGCGGCATCGACCTCTGCCACAACCGCAACGACGACGCCCGCCACCGGGGCGACCGCCAGTCCCTGCCCCTGGCCGCCGCCTACGGGCCGCACCCGCCGTGGCACGACGTCCAGCTCGCCCTGCGCGGACCGGTCGTCGGCGATGTCGAGGCCGTCTTCCGCGAGCGCTGGGAGGACCCGGCGCCGCTCAGCCGCAGCCCCCGCACCCGGCTGCGCGAGCTGATGCACCGCGAGGACGTCAGCGCGGACCCGCTGCCGCCGCAGACCCCCGATCCGGCGCCCTGCGGCACCCACACCGTCCAGCTGCTGCGGACCTACCCGAACCGCCTGCTGCTCGGCTACCCCTTCGCCCCCGACGGTGAGCGCAGCATCGCCCGCGGCTACCTCAAGTCGCTGCGGCGGGCCCGGGCGCTGATCTACCTGGAGGACCAGTACCTGTGGTCGCCGCGGGTGGTGGCCGGCTTCGCCGAGGCGCTGCGCAGGCAGCCGGGGCTGCGGATGATCGGCGTCGTCCCCACCTTCCCGGACCAGGACGGACGGCTCACGCTGCCGATGAACCTGATCGGGCGGATCAACGCCCTGGCCGAGCTGCGCCGGGCCGGCGGCGACCGGGTCGCCGTGTACGGCCTGGAGAACCACGCCGGAACCCCCGTCTACGTCCATGCCAAGGTGTGCGTGATCGACGACGTGTGGGCGTCCATCGGATCGGACAACATCAACCTCCGCTCGTGGACCCACGACTCCGAACTCGGCTGCGCCGTCCACGACGAGAGCCCGGACCCGCGCGCTCCGCGCGACCCGGGAGGCCTGGGGGACGGTGCCCGCGTCTTCGCCCGGGAGCTGCGCCTGGAGCTCATGCGCGAGCACCTGGACCTCGCGGACCCGGCCCCGGACCCGGACCCGGCCCCGGACCCGGACGCGGACACCGGCACGGGAACGGGCACGGAAACGCTCGCGGACGGTGCCGGCGCGCGGTCCGCGGAGCTGGCCCTGTGCGACCCCGTGGAGGCCTTCGAGGCCTTCCGGGCGGCCGCCGCCGCGCTCGACGCCTGGCACGAGGGCGGCTGCCGGGGCCCCCGCCCGCCGGGGCGGCTGCGCGGCTACGCCCCTCCGGACCTGCCCGCCCGGCAGCGGCTGCCGGCCCGGCTGCTGGCCCGCGTCCTGGTCGACCCCGACGGCCGCCCGATGGGGCTGAGGATGCGCAGGAGGTTCTGAGCAGGGCCGCGTACCGGGGTGAACCGGGCTGAACCTGGGCGACGTGCCCGTGGGCGGGTACCCCTTAAGCGGTCAATGAGTAGTGGGGTTAGCATATGAGCGCCGCCTAGCTCGAAAGATAAAGCCTGTGACTGTCAACGAGGACTCGTTCACCAACTGGAACCACCGCGAGGAGATCGCGGAGGCGATGATCCCGATCATCGGGAAGCTGCACCGGGAGCGGGATGTCAACATCCTGCTCCACAGCCGCTCCCTGGTGAACAAATCGGTGGTCAGCATCCTCAAGACCCACCGCTTCGCCCGGCAGATCGACGGCGAGGAGCTGTCGGTCACCGAGACCATGCCGTTCCTGCAGGCGCTCACCGCGCTCGACCTCGGTCCCTCGCAGATCGACCTCGGCATGCTCGCCGCCACCTACAAGGCCGACGCGCACGGCCTGTCGGTCGAGGAGTTCACCGCCCAGGCCGTCGCCGGTGCCACGGGCGAGAACAAGCTGGAGCGCAGCGAGGGCCGCGACGTCGTCCTGTACGGCTTCGGCCGCATCGGCCGCCTGGTCGCCCGCCTGCTCATCGAGAAGGCCGGCTCCGGCAAGGGCCTGCGCCTGCGGGCCGTCGTCGTCCGCGGCGGCGGCGACCAGGACCTGGTCAAGCGTGCCTCGCTGCTGCGCCGCGACTCGATCCACGGCCAGTTCCAGGGCACGATCACCGTGGACGAGGCCAACAGCACCATCGTGGCCAACGGCAACGCGATCAAGGTGATCTACGCCAACGACCCCTCCGAGGTCGACTACACGGCGTACGGCATCAAGGACGCCATCCTCATCGACAACACGGGCAAGTGGCGCGACCGCGAGGGCCTGTCCAAGCACCTGCGCCCCGGCATCGACAAGGTCGTCCTGACCGCCCCGGGCAAGGGCGACGTCCCGAACATCGTGCACGGCGTCAACCATGACACCGTAAAGCCGGACGAGCGGATCCTGTCCTGCGCGTCCTGCACCACCAACGCCATCGTCCCGCCGCTGAAGGCCATGGACGACGAGTACGGTGTCCTGCGCGGCCACGTCGAGACCGTCCACTCGTTCACGAACGACCAGAACCTGCTGGACAACTACCACAAGGCCGACCGCCGCGGCCGCAGCGCGCCGCTGAACATGGTCATCACCGAGACCGGCGCCGCCTCCGCCGTCGCGAAGGCGCTGCCCGACCTCAAGGCGCCCATCACCGGCAGCTCGATCCGCGTCCCCGTCCCGGACGTCTCGATCGCCATCCTCAGCCTGCGCCTGGGCCGTGAGACCACTCGTGAGGAAGTCCTCGACCACCTGCGCGAGGTCTCGCTGAACTCGCCGCTGAAGCGCCAGATCGACTTCACCACGGCCCCCGACGCCGTCTCCATGGACTTCGTCGGCTCGCGCCACGCGTCCATCGTCGACGCCGGCGCCACCAAGGTCGACGGCGACAACGCGATCCTCTACCTCTGGTACGACAACGAGTTCGGCTACTCGTGCCAGGTCATCCGCGTCGTCCAGCACGTCTCCGGCGTGGAGTACCCGACCTACCCGGTTCCGGCGGTCTGATCCCGCCAGACCCGCGTCGACACCGCCGCCCCGCCGCTCCGCGCCGCGGGGCGGCGGTGTTCGCGCCCCCCGTGTGAGCCGGCGCGTGTGAGCCCGCGCGTGTGAGAGCCCGCGTTCACGCGTCCGCGCGCACCGGCCGCCGCAGCAGGTAGACGGCCGCGGCCCCGACCAGGGCGGCCATGCACGCGATGAACACGAGCCCCGCGCCCTCCAGGCCGACCGGTTCCACGAGCAGTCCCACGCCGATCACGGGTACGGAGATGCCCGCGTAGGCGACGACGAACAGCGTCGAGACCACGGCCGCGCGCCGGTCCGGCGGGGAGGCCCCGGCCACCGCCGACAGCGCCCCGCGGAACGCCAGCCCCTGTCCGACCCCGCCGACCAGCGCGCTCGCCACCACCAGCGCCAGCAGGTCCCACACCAGGGCGCCCGCGAGCAGGGCCAGCCCGGCCAGCAGCCCCGCGCAGCCCAGTGGCAGCGACCGCTCCACCCCGACCCGGCCCACCGCGAGCTGCCCGGCCGTCGAGGCGAAGAAGGCGAGCGCGACGACCAGCCCGCTCACGGCCCGGTTGTGCACGTCGAGGGAGTCTGCGAGGAAGGCCGGGCTGACCGAGGTGAACACCCCGAACAGCGCGAACCCCACGAACGCGGCGATCGCCGCGGGCCCGAACACCGACCGCACCTGCGGGGGTACGCCGGGCCGCTGCGGCCGTACGGTGCTCAGCGGCCGCCGCTCCCGCACCGTCTCGTCCAGGCCCAGCAGGACGGCGGCCGAGACGGCCACGAGGAACAGGTGCACGGCGAACGGCAGGTACAGCGGCCAGGGGGCGTACTGCGCGAGCACACCGGCGAGCAGTGGCCCGCAGCCGAGCCCGCCCATGTTTGCGGCCGTCGCCACGAACGTGGCCCGGGAGGCCCCGCCGGGCGGCGCCAGTTCCATCACGTAGACCGTCGCGGCCCCGGTGAACAGCCCGGCGGACAGCCCCGACAGCAGCCGCCCCGCGTACAGCCAGCCCATCGCGGTGGCGCACAGGAAGCAGACGGCGCTGGCCGCGGAGAAGCCCAGGCCGGCCAGCAGCACCGGCCGTCGGCCCACGGCGTCCGAGGCGTTGCCCGCCAGCAGCAGCACGCCGATGACCCCGAAGGCGTACACGGCGTACACGACGGTCACCACCAGCTCGGAGAACCCGAACTTCTCCTGGTACAGGCCGTAGAGCGGGGTCGGCAGCGTGGTGCCGGCCATGCACACGGCGAACACCGCCCCGCTGAGCAAGCACTGGCGCCACCCTCGGCGATCACCGTCCATGCCGCCGACGGTAACCCGGGCGCCGCGGCCCCGCAGGACGGTCAGGGGCGGCCCGCGTGGAGTTCCAGCGGGCCGGCGCCACTGGCCCGGGCTTCGAGGCATGCGGTGATCTGGCGCCGCAGGGCTCCCTTGACCAGGGTGGGGAGTTCGCCGGAAGGGACGGTGCGCCATTGGAGGAGCTCGGCCGGGTCCAGCCGGATCCGGGCCAGGGTCGGGGCGTCGAGGACGCCGCCGTCGTAGAGGAAGCGGATGCGGGCCGGACGGCCGGGCTTGTGCGACCAGTTCACGGCGAGCAGGCGGCCCGGGGCCAGGTCGAGGCCGAGCTCCTCGTGGACCTCCCGGCGGGCGGCGGCGCGCGGGATCTCGCCGAGGTCGCTGTCGATGCCGCCGCCCGGCAGGTTCCAGCGGTCGGTGCGGCCGTACGCGGGCTGCACCAGCAGGATCCGGCCGCCGGCGTCGGTGAACAGCACGCTCGCCGCGGTCAGGGCCTTCGGCCGGCTGGCCCGGTGACTGGCGGCGTCGAGGGCGCCCGCGTGCTCCAGGGCCGCGCGCCGGGCCGGATCCAGGCCGGCCGGCGAGCCGGGCTGGGGGACGCCGTCGACCAGGTGGGCGAAGGAGGCGGTGTGCAGGGCGGCCAGCCCGGCGCGCAGCCGGGGCGCGACACGGGCGGGCAGGACCGCGCAGGCCTCCTCCGGCCGCAGCCAGCGCGCCCCGCGGAGTGCCGCGGCCCGCTCGGGCGGGAGCGGTCCGACGAGGTGGACGTGCACGATCAGGGAGCGGCCGGGCGGGCCGGGCGGCCGCGAGTCCACGGCCAGCAGCCGGCCGACCGGCACGCCGAGGTCCAGCTCCTCGCGCAGCGCGCGGGCCAGCCCCTGCTCCGGCGTCTCGGTGTCCTCGACCGTGCCGCCCGGCAGCTCCGGATCGGCCTGGTACGAGGTGGTCAGTACGAGGACCCGCCCGCGGGTGTCCAGGACGATCCCGGTGGCGGCCACGAGCGGCGCCGGCCGGCCGGCATCGTACGCACGCACCGCGTCGGGGGAGGAACGGTCGGGCACGGTTGGGCTCCTGGGGCTCGGGTCGTCGGCAGGAGCACTATGCCGGGCGTGCGGCGGCCGCCCGCCACCGACATGCGGCGGCCCCGGCCGGCGGGACCCGGCCCGGGGCCGGTTGCCCCCGCGGGTTGGGGGCTCTGGCGCGTCGGGCGGGGTTAGGCGCGGGCCAGGAGGAGGCCGCCCATCGTGACCATGGTCGCCGCCACCAGTCCGTCCATGACCCGCCAGGCCGAGGGGCGGGCCAGTAGGCCGCTGAGCAGCCGGGCCCCGTAGCCCAGGCTGGTGAACCAGGTGAGGCTGGCCAGGCCCGCACCGATGCCGAAGGCCCAGCGCAGGTCGCCGCGGTCCGCGGCCAGCGAGCCGACGAGCAGCACGGTGTCCAGGTAGACGTGCGGGTTGAGCCAGGTCATGGCCAGGCAGGTCAGCACGGCCCGGCGGGCGGACCCGGAGGCGGATCCCTCCGCGGTGAGGGCCGCGCCGGGGGTGGGCCGCAGCACCCGGCGGGCGGCGAGGACTCCGTAGCAGACGAGGAAGGCGCCCCCGGCCAGTCCCACCGCGGTCAGCGCGGCCGGCCAGGCGGTGACGAAGGCTCCGACGCCGGCGACGCCGAGGGCGATGAGGAGCGCGTCCGAGAGCGCGCAGATGGCGACCACGGCGAGGACCGCGTGGCGGCGCGCGCCCTGACGGAGGACGAAGGCGTTCTGCGCGCCGATGGCGACGATGAGGGAGAGTCCGGTGCCGAAGCCGGCCAGGGCCGCGGTGATGGTGCCGTGTGTCATGGCTCCGACCGTAGGCAGCGGACAGCTTTCAGTACAGCTAAAGATTTTTACGTACCATTAGCACTCGTGATGGATGAGCTTCCCCTGGACCAGGTGCGCACGCTGCTCGCCGTGGTGGACGAGGGCACCTTCGACGCGGCGGCCGCCGCCCTGCACGTGACGCCCTCGGCGGTCAGCCAGCGGGTCAAGGCCCTCGAACAGCGCACCGGGCGGGTGCTCCTGATGCGGACGAAGCCGGTGCGGGCCACGGAGTCCGGGGAAGTGGTGGTCCGCTTCGCCCGGCAGCTGGCCCGGCTGGAGCGGGACGCGCGGGCCGAGCTCGGGATGGCCGACGGGAGGGGCCCGGTCCGGCTGCCGATCGCGGTGAACGCGGACTCCCTCGCGACGTGGTTCCTGCCCGCGCTCACCCGGGTGCCCCAGGATCCGCCGGTCTGCATCGAGCTGCGCCGTGAGGACGAGGCGCACACGACGGCGCTGCTGCGCGAGGGGCAGGTGATGGCCGCGGTGACCTCCTCCCCGGACCCGGTGGCCGGGTGCAGCGTACGGATGCTGGGCCTGGCCCGGTACCTGCCGACGGCGAGCCCCGCGTTCGCCGCCCGGCATCTGACGGGCACCCCCGAGCGGGACCTGCGGGAGGCGCCGACGATCGTCTTCGACCGCAAGGACGACCTCCAGGACGTCTTCGTCCGGTCGCTGACCGGGGACGCGGCGGCCGGCGCGGGGCGGGTGCGGCACCACGTGCCCACGTCGGAGGGGTTCCGCGACGCGGTCGTCGCCGGGCTGGGGTGGGGGCTCGTCCCCGAGCAGCAGGCGGGCCCGCTCGTGCGCAGGGGGGAGTTGGTGCTGGTGGTGCCCCGGCGGCCGCTGGACGTACCGCTGTACTGGCAGCAGTGGAAGCTGGACTCGCCGGCCCTGTCGATGGTGGCGGACGTGGTCGCGGCGGCGGCCGCGGAGGCGCTGCGCAGCCCTTCGGCGTGAGCGCCGGGCACACCGCATAGGCTTGCCGACCATGGAGTCCTACACGATCGGCCAGGCGGCCCGGCTGCTCGGCGTCAGCGTCGACACGGCCCGCCGCTGGGCGGACGCCGAACGTTTCCCCACCCGCCGCGAGGGCACCCGCAGGATGGTGGACGGGCCGGACCTGGCCGCGTTCTGCGTGGAGGCCGCACAGGAGGGTGCCGAGGGCGAGGAGGCCGCGTACACCTCGGCGCGCAACGCCTTCCCGGGCATCGTCACCGGGGTCAAGCTCGGTACCGTCGACGCGCAGGTGGAGATCCAGGCAGGCCCGCACCGCATCGTGTCGCTGCTGACGCGGGAGGCGGTGGAGGAACTCGGCCTGGAGGTGGGCGCGCGGGCCACGGCACGCGTGAAGTCGACCAGCGTGTTCATCGACCGGGTCTGAACCGCCGCCCGAGGAGGCGGCGGGCGGGGCGGCGGGCGCCGGCCGGGTGGTGCGCCCGGGCGGGGGCCGACCGGCAGCGATGGCAGACTGGCCGCTGATCCGCCGAAGGGGAGTCACACCGTTGTCCATGTTCAGCAACCTGCGCCGGGCCGTGCGCCGCGGCTACCGGCGGGCCGTCGACCTCAGTCACCCCGCCCGCTCCCCGCTCGGCAGCTCCGTGGTCAACTGCCTCATCTACCGGGACGGCGTCCGGCAGGAGGACTGCGCGGAGGTCGAGGAGGCGCTGCGGCGGGTCCGCAAGACGGGCGGCGGCTTCGTCTGGATCGGCCTGCACGAGCCGGCGCAGTCCGAGCTCGCCGGGCTCGCGGAGCTGTTCGGCCTGCACCCGCTGGCCGTCGAGGACGCCGTGAACGCGCACCAGCGGCCCAAGGTGGAGCGCTACGGCGACACGCTGTTCTCGGTCTTCAAGACAGTGCGCTACGTGGAGCACGAGGAGCTGACCGCGACCAGCGAGGTGGTGGAGACCGGCGAGCTGATGGCCTTCACCGGCCAGGACTTCGTCATCACCATCCGCCACGGCGGCCGCGGCACCCTCGGGCCGGTGCGCGAGGAGCTGGAGGCCGCCCCCGACCAGCTGCTCAGGGGGCCCGCGGCGGTCCTGCACGCGATGGCCGACCACGTGGTCGACGACTACGTGGCCGTCACGGACGCCGTGCAGAACGACATCGACGCCGTGGAGACCGCGGTGTTCAGTGAGAACGGCGGGCGCGGCGACGCCGGCCGGATCTACCAGCTCAAGCGCGAACTCCTGGAGCTGCGGCGGGCGGTGGCCCCGCTGAGCCGGCCGCTGCAGCAGCTGGCCACGCAGCCGATACCGTTCATCCCGCCGGAGATCCGCGCGTACTTCAGGGACGTGGCCGACCACGTGACCCGGGCCACCGAGCAGATCGGCGCCTACGACAACCTCCTGGACTCCATCCTCCAGGCCCACCTCGCGCAGGTGACGGTCGCCCAGAACGAGGACATGCGCAAGATCACGGCGTGGGCGGCCATCGTGGCCGTCCCCACGATGGTCTGCGGTGTCTACGGCATGAACTTCGACCACATGCCGGAACTGCACTGGACGTACGGCTACCCCCTCGTCCTCGGCGTCATGGCCCTCGCCTGCTTCGTCATCCACCGCGGCTTCCGCCGCAACGGCTGGCTCTGAGGTGCCCCGAGGCTTACGTCCCGCGGCCGCCGCGGCCGTTGTCATCGCCCTGTCGCTCGTGGGATGCGGGTGCGACAGGGCCGCCCCAGACAAGGGAACCGCTGCCGACGGTGCCTCCTTCACCCCGCTGACGCGGCTGGCAGGGATCCATGTCGACGGCGGCCTCCCGGCCGACGTCGCCGGCCCCGCCACGATCCTTTCCGAGGTCCGGTACGGGCGCAGCCGCCTGATCGCCTACGTGACCGGCGACTCGTGCGGAATCCTGGCCACGCCCGCGGCGGACCCGGAGGCGGGTCCGATCCGGCTGGTCTCGAAGTGGCCCGCCGGCAGCGAGGGGAGCAGCCGCCATCCGGCGGGCCCCTACAACAGCGCCTCCGCCGCAGGTCCGCACGGCTGGGCCTCCCTCCTCTGCGGCCGCAACGCCATGGTGATCGAGTACGACCCGGGTGGAGACGGCGGCGTCCCCGTCCAGGCCAGGGGCGAGACGGGCGTCACGCCGGTCGGCGACCGCCCCGCCGTCTCGCGGGTCGTCGTCGGCGGCACCGAGGCGCGCAGGAGGATCGGGGACCGCGTGGGGTCCGGTCCGTGACGGGTGATCAACCGGCGGCGGACGGGGCGGGCAGCGGGCCGCAGGAGGTGCTCGGTCTGTGCGCGGCCTGGCTGATGGCGATCAACTGCTCATGCTCGCGCACGCCTTCGAGGCGATGGGGATGAACCGGGTCTGGATCCACGGCACCGCCGTGGACAGCGTCACGCGGCCCGAATGGACGGACGTGAAGCGGCAGCTGATGGGCCGTCGTGCCGCACGGGGCTGACCGGTCGGAGGGATTCCCGGGTGGTGCGCGGGTCTTGAGGCGCCCTCAAATCTGGTAGTAAAGTTTCCTAACGAAGCCAGGACGCCTCAACCCCCCCATGGAGGCCTTGTGTTCGCCCCCCACCGCACGATGCTGGCCGCCGGAGCACTGCTCGGCAGCGCGCTCCTCGCCGTACCCGTCGCCGCCCACGCGACCGCCGCCCCCGATCCCGCGGCGCAGTCCGCGGCGACGGTGGCGGCGGCCGCCGTAGGGCTTGACGACCCGGCGAAGAAGGAGATCGCCATGAAGATCGTCTCCAGCGCGGAGAACTCCTCGCTGGACTGGAAGGCGCAGTACAAGTACATAGAGGACATAGGTGATGGCCGCGGCTACACCGCCGGCATCATCGGATTCTGTTCCGGCACCGGCGACATGCTCGACCTCGTCGAGTACTACACACAGGTCAAGCCGGGCAATGTCCTCGCCAAGTACCTGCCGGCCCTGCGCAGCGTCGACGGCAGCGACTCGCACGCCGGACTCGACCCGAACTTCACCAGGGACTGGGCGAAGGCCGCCCAGGACGCCGAGTTCCGCAAGGCCCAGGACCACGAGCGCGACCGGGTCTACTTCAACCCGTCCGTCAAGCAGGGCAAGTCGGACGGGGTCGGCGTACTCGGCCAGTTCATCTACTACGACGCCATCGTCATGCACGGTGACGGCACCGACTCCACCAGCTTCCGCAATATTCGCAAGCGCGCCCTGTCGAAGGCCAAGCCCCCGTCCCAGGGCGGCAACGAGACGACCTGGCTCAACGCCTTCCTCGACGCCCGGGTCTGGGCCATGAAGCAGGAGGAGGCCCACAGCGACACCAGCCGCGTCGACACCGCCCAGCGGGTCTTCCTCCGGAAGGGCAACCTGAACCTCGACCCCCCGCTCGACTGGAAGGTCTACGGCGACTCCTTCCACATCGGCTGACGGCCTCCGCGGCCCCGGGCATCCGCCCCTTCCCGGCGCCCGGGGCCCGGTGTCGCAGTGCGGTAACGATGTGGGTAACGATCGAGGCGAGTGCCGGGGCGTCAAGTAGGCCTGCGAGTGGGACGTTTCGGACGTCACCGGACACGACGCCACTCCTGTGTCGCCCGGTCGCACGTTCGGTGCCGGAAATCCTGCGATCCGGCCGATTTGGCACCGCGACAACTGGCTTGACCGCGACGTAAGGGGGGCATAAGTTCTGCCCCGGCTTGCTCCAGCAGGACGGGCCGAACCAACCGTCCTCTGGGGGGACCCGTGAACTACTACCTCGACGTTCTGAAGAAGTACGCCGACTTCTCCGGCCGCGCGCGCCGCCAGGAGTACTGGATGTACACCCTCTTCCAGATCATCGCGATCGTCATCGTCTCGATCCTGGACGCGGTCATCGGCACGTCCCCGTGGCTGTACGCGCTCTACGCGCTCGGCACCTTCCTCCCGAGCCTGGCCGTGGGCGTGCGCCGTCTGCACGACCTGGGCAAGTCCGGCTGGTGGCTGCTCATCTCCCTCGTGCCGCTCGTCGGCGGCATCTGGCTGCTGGTCCTGCTGGCCTCGGCCGGTCAGCAGCAGCCGAACCAGTACGGCCCGGACCCGAAGGTCCTCGCCGCCTGATCAGGCGTGCAGGCCTGATCGAGGCCTGACTGCCAGAGCGTCGCCCCGGCCGGGAACGGCCGTGGGCGGCGCTCTTGCCGTTTTACGGGGCCGCCGGAGCCCGAGTGACGTGCGTCTCGCGGACTGGCGGCCGGGGGCTGTGCTGGCCGGCCCGATCACGAGATATCTTGATGTCGAGCAATGTTGCAGACGAGAGACGCAGACTGTGGAGCGGAGCATCCGGTGACTGACTCGACCATCATCTACACGCACACTGACGAGGCCCCGGCCCTCGCGACGTATTCCTTCCTGCCTGTGATCCAGGCGTACGCGTCGACGGCCGGTGTGAATGTCGAGACCCGTGACATCTCCCTGGCCGGTCGGATCATCGCCGTGTTCCCCGAGTACCTGGAGGAGGGCCAGCGGATCGCGGACGCCCTCGCCGAGCTCGGTGAGCTGGCGAAGACCCCGGAAGCCAACATCATCAAGCTTCCGAACATCTCGGCCTCGATCCCGCAGCTGAAGGCCGCGGTCGCCGAGCTCCAGGGCCAGGGCTACGCCCTCCCGGACTACCCGGACGACCCGAAGACCGACGAGGAGCGCGACATCCGCGCCCGCTACGACAAGGTCAAGGGCAGCGCCGTCAACCCGGTCCTGCGCGAGGGCAACTCCGACCGCCGCGCCCCCGGCTCGGTCAAGAACTACGCCAAGACGCACCCGCACCGCATGGGCGCCTGGACCACCGAGTCGAAGACGAACGTCGCCACCATGGGCGAGAACGACTTCCGCTCCACCGAGAAGTCCGCCGTCATCGCCGAGGCCGGCACCCTGCGCATCGAGCACGTCGCCGCCGACGGCGCCACCACCGTGCTGCGCGAGTCCGTACCGGTCCTCGCCGGCGAGGTCGTCGACGCGTCCGTCCTGCACGTCGACGCGCTGCGCACCTTCCTCAACGACCAGATCGAGCGTGCCAAGGCCGAGGACGTCCTGTTCTCCGTGCACCTCAAGGCCACGATGATGAAGGTCTCCGACCCGATCATCTTCGGCCACGTGGTCCGCGCCTTCCTGCCGAAGACCTTCGCCCGCTACGGCGAGACCCTCGCCGCCGCCGGCCTGTCGCCCAACGACGGCCTCGGCGCCATCCTGAACGGCCTGGGCAACCTGCCCGACGGCGACGCGATCAAGGCCTCCATCGACGCCGAGATCGCCGAGGGCCCGGCCCTCGCCATGGTCGACTCCGACAAGGGCATCACCAACCTGCACGTGCCGTCCGACGTCATCGTCGACGCCTCGATGCCGGCCATGATCCGCACCTCGGGCCACATGTGGGGCCCCGACGGCAACGAGGCCGACACCCTCGCCGTCCTCCCGGACAGCAGCTACGCCGGTGTCTACCAGGTCGTCGTCGACGACTGCCGCGCCCACGGCGCCTTCGACCCGGCCACCATGGGCTCGGTGCCGAACGTCGGCCTGATGGCCCAGAAGGCCGAGGAGTACGGCAGCCACGACAAGACCTTCGAGATCGCCGCCGCGGGCACCGTCCGCGTCGTCGACGCCGCGGGCAACGCGATCATCGAGCAGGAGGTCGCCGCCGGCGACATCTTCCGCGCCTGCCAGACCAAGGACCTGCCGATCCAGGACTGGGTCAAGCTGGCCGTCACCCGCGCCCGCGCCACCGGCGTCCCGGCCGTCTTCTGGCTCGACGAGACCCGCGCCCACGACGCTCAACTGATCGCCAAGGTCAAGACGTACCTCGCGGAGCACGACACCGAGGGCCTGACCATCAAGATCCTCTCCCCGGTCGAGGCCACCGCCTTCTCCCTGGAGCGCATCCGCCGCGGCGAGGACACCATCTCGGTGACCGGCAACGTGCTGCGTGACTACCTGACCGACCTCTTCCCCATCCTGGAGCTGGGCACCAGCGCCAAGATGCTGTCGGTCGTCCCGCTCATGAACGGCGGCGGTCTCTTCGAGACGGGCGCCGGCGGCTCCGCCCCGAAGCACGTCCAGCAGCTGGTGAAGGAGAACTACCTGCGCTGGGACAGCCTGGGTGAGTTCTTCGCGCTGGCGGCCAGCTTCGAGCACCTCGCCACCACCACCGGCAACGCCCGCGCCCAGGTGCTGGCCGACACGCTGGACCGCGCGACCGGCACCTTCCTCAACGAGGACAAGTCGCCGAGCCGCAAGCTGGGCGGCATCGACAACCGCGGCAGCCACTTCTACCTCGCCCTGTACTGGGCGCAGGAGCTGTCCCGCCAGATCGACGACCCGAAGCTGGCCGCGGCGTTCGAGCCGCTCGCCAAGACCCTCGCCGAGCGCGAGGAGGCCATCGTCGCCGAGCTCATCGCGGTGCAGGGCTCCCCGGCGGAGATCGGCGGGTACTACCGGCCCGACGCCACGAAGGCCGCGGCGATCATGCGCCCGTCCGCGACCCTCAACGAGGCGCTCGGCCTCCTCGGCTGACACCCGTTGACTCGCTCCGCCCCGGCCAGGCCCCGTGCCCGGCCGGGGCGGACCCGTCTGCGGGCCGTACAGGAGAGGGGAAATCCGATTGCGGCCCGCCCCCGGCAGCGGTTAGGAAGGGCCCGTGATCAGCGGACAGCTGGCCGGCCTGCGCGCCCGCCTCCCCGAGGACGTACCCGTCCTGCACGCCGAGCTCCACGACGACGTCGCCACCCGCTCCGCCGCGGACTCCAGGCCGTGGAGTCCGCGCCCGCCCGCGGGCGGCCACTCCCCGTACGAACCCGGGCCGCCCTCCGCGGACGCGGCGGTGTTCTCCGTGGTCGAGCTCGCCACCGGCGAGCTGGCCGGCGAGGCCCTCCTCTGGGGCATCGACACCCACAACCGCTGCGCCCACCTCGGCATCTCGCTGCGGCCGGGCCTGCGCGGGCGTGGGCTGGGCCGGGAGGTCGTCGGGCTGCTGTGCCGCTACGGCTTCACCGTGCGCGGCCTGGCCCGCCTCCAGGTCGAGACGCTCGCCGGCAACACGGCGATGATCGGCGCGGCGACCGCCGCCGGGTTCGTCCGCGAGGGCGTTCTGCGGCGTTCGGCCTGGGTGTACGGCCGGTTCGAGGACGAGGTGGTCCTCGGACTGCTCGCCGACGAGTGGGCCGAGGCCCCCTGAAGGCGTCCGGCGGCCGCCGGTGCCGGTCAGAGCCGGTGGATGCGTTCCTGGTCGAACGCCAGCGGGGACCGTCCGGCCGCCAGGATCCGCAGCCCCGGGGCCACGGCCAGCAGCTTGCGCAGCCAGGCCAGGGCGTCCTGGCCGAGCTGCTCGGTGCCGTCCAGGACCAGCAGCATGTCCCGCTCGGCCAGCCAGGACGCGGCGTACGTCGTCGTCCCGCAGGGCGGTGCGGCCACGCCGGGTACGGAGCCCAGTTCGGCCGTGAGTTCGCGGACGCCGTAGCCGCCCTCGAGCGGGTCGAGGTCGACGACCGCCACCCCGTCGTAGAAGTTGGACGCCAGCCGGCGCGCGATCTCCCGTACGAGCAGGCTCCGCGGCTCGCGGAACCCGCCCGCCACGGTCAGCACCCGCCCCCGCCGGACGGCGGTGAGCAGCCTGGACATCTCGGCGGACGTCGCCGGGAGCCTTCCGGTCGCCCCTGATTCCCTCATCGGCACGATGCCCCCCATCGCATGCGTGACCAGGACGGCCGCGCCCACAGGGATCTTTCGGCCGTGTGACGTCGATTATGCGCCACTTGCGCCGTATCGCTAGGGGAATGTCGCATTCCGATCTGTGGGTCCGCTGCCTCCCAGGTCAGGCCCGCCCCACCCCGCGCCCCGGCGGGTCGGCCCGGATGAGTAGGGTCTCCGACCGACGGTACGAAGGGGGAGGGGGAGCGCGGTGGGGACCTACCGGCAGACCGTGGTGGACCTGGAGGCCTCCGGGGAGGAGGCGGCCGCACTGGGCGAGCGCGGCAGGGCATGGCTGGAGGCCGAGGGCGTCATCCGCCCGGTGCCCTGGCGGGGCGAAGTGGTGCACCTGGCCGGTCCGCGCTGGCGGGAGGCCGTCGAACTGGTCGCCTGGGACTGGCGTGCCCGGATCAAGGAGCTGGAGGAGGAGCCCTGCGGGGAGGCGGGAGTCGTCGCGCGCCCCACGGTCTTCCACTCCGGCCCGAGCGGGGCCCCCGCCGCGATCTGCCCGCACTGCCGGCACACCGACCCCACCTGGCCGGGCGGCGCCGTCGACACCTGGCACGCCACGGGCGCCGCCGATCTCGACTGCCCGGCCTGCGCCCGCCGCTCGCCGCTCCCGCACTGGGACTGGACCGACGACAGCCTCGCCTTCGCCCACCTCGGCTTCGAGTTCGACGACTGGCCGCCCCTGCTCCCGGAGTTCGCCGCCGCCTTCGGCCGGCAACTCGGCCACCGGGTCCGGCAGTTCGCCTACAAGATCTGACGGGCACGCGGACGGGCGGGCACGCGGGCGGGCGGATGCGGACGGAGGGCCGGCGGCGCCCGTGCGGCAGACACGCCGCCGGGGCCGGCGGACGCCGCCATCGCCGCCCCCGCTCCGACTGACCCGGCGGTCTGCGTAGTTCCCGTCGCCCGTGTGACGTACGTGCCCGGGCCGCGGCCAGGGGAACGGTTGTCCGGAAGCCGGTAATGGGCTCTACTGCTGTCCAGCCCCCACCGAGGGCGTATTCGCGGGAGGGACCACGATGACAGCGGACCGGCGCACGGACCGGCGAGCACGACGAAGAACGCGCGGCGCGGACCGGGCGGCACGACCCGTGTCGCACCGGCGCCGGCCGGCCGTCCGGGGCGGCAGGCCGCTCCTGGCCCTGCTGCTCTCCGGCTTCCTCCTCGTCGGCGTCTGCGCGGCCACCGGCATCGCCTGGGACCCGCTCAGCGGGACCCCCGCGCAGAACGCCGCGGCCCGGGGCGCCTCCGCCCCGCAGCCCACAGGGCCCGGCTCCACCCCCGGCGCCGACGGCCCGACCGCCCCGCAGCCGGAGCCGAGCCCGGCGCCCACCAAGGGCGCGGCGGCCAAGGGCAATCCCGAGGGAGCGGTGGACTCCGGAGCCGCGCGCCCCGCCGGCGCCCTGCCCTTCGACATGCCCCAGCCGGCCGCCCTGCGCTCCGGCGAAGCGGGCAGGAAGCTGGTGTTCGCCCACTACTTCACCCCGTACCCGCTCTCCCTCGACAACGCGGACGCGGACCGGGACTACTACACGCGCAACTACCTGAACCCCGACGGGGAGAGCGGCAAGCACGGCAGGTACGGCGGCCTGCTCCGCGACCGCCCGCTGCCCGTCGCGCCCAAGGGCGGCGACTGGGAGTACGCCAACCTCCAGCAGGAGGTGCGCACGGCCCGGGCCGCCGGCATCGACGGCTTCACCCTCGACCTGCTCTCCCTCTCCGGCAAGAACTGGGACCGCTCGAACCTGCTGATGGCCGCGGCCCGTTCGGTGGACCGCGACTTCAAGATCATGCTGATGCCGGACATGACCTCGCTGAAGACCGACGACCCCCGCGTGCTCGCCGAGGCGCTCGCCACGCTCGCCGACGCCTCCGCCGCGCACCGGCTCCCCGACGGCCGGCTCGTCGTCTCCCCCTTCAAGGCCGAGGCGAAGAACGTGGCCTGGTGGACGGAGGTCATCCGGATCCTCCGGGCCGACCACGGCATCCGCACCGCCTTCGTCCCGCTCTTCCTCGACTTCGGCGCCCACAGCGGCGATTTCGCCCCGATCAGCCACGGCTTCTCCGAGTGGGGCAGCCGCAGCTACGTCGGCCAGGAGAGCTCCACGCGCGACGTCCAGCGGGCCCACGGCATGGGCAAGATCTGGATGCAGCCCGTGTCGGTCCAGGACGCCCGCCCCAACCAGGGCATCTACGACGAGGCCGGCAACACGGCGACCCTGCGCGCCACGTGGACGCGCGCCATCGAGGACGGCGCCGACTGGGTCCAGCTCACCACCTGGAACGACTACTCCGAGGGCAGCCAGTTCGCGCCGTCCCTGCACAACGGCCACGCCTACCTCGACCTGACCTCGTACTACCTGACCCGGTTCAAGACGGGCGGCTGGCCGAAGATCGTCCGGGACACCCTGTACCTCACCGCGCGCACGCAGTTCGCGACCGCCGACCCGACCGGCGACCAGTCGCTGGTGATGTCGCTGCGCAAGGGGAGCGCACCGGCCCGCGACACCGTGGAGGTGCTCAGCTTCCTCACCGGACCCGCGGCCGTGCGCACGACCGTCGGCACGGCCCGGGGCAGCCACGACGCCCCCGCCGGGATCCACTCCGAGCTGCTGCCGCTGAAGACGGGCACCAGTGAGGCCCTCGTCGTCCGGGACGGGAAGGCGACGGCCGAGGTCGACCTGCCGTACCGCGTGGACCACACGGTGGACGTGCAGGACCTCCAGTACTACGCGGCCACCAGCGGCCGCGAACCGTAGGACACGGTTCGGCCCCCGGCGGAGCCGTACGGTTCCGGCCGGGGCGGCGGTGCGGGTGTTCCCAGCACCGGGGGCGGCGGGGGATGATCCGGGCGACAGCCGCGCCGTACCCCGGAGGCCCCGTGACCGAGACGACACGCCCCGCCGACCGCCCCGCCGAGCCGACCGCAGGGCACCCGCAGCCGGGCGAGTTCCCCGGCGGGCCCGCCCTCTTCCGCCTCGACCCGCGCGTCAGCCACCTCAACCACGGTTCCTTCGGCGCGGTCCCCGTGCCCGTCCAGGAGATCCAGGCCGCGCTCCGCGCCGAGGTCCACGCCGACCCCGACGCCTTCTTCATCGCCCTGCCGGACCGCCTCGAACAGGCCCGCACCCGGATCGCCGCACACCTCGCCGCCGACCCCGGCGGGCTCGCCCTCATCGCCAACGCCACCGAAGGCGCCAACCTCGCGCTCGACGCCGTCCCGCTCTCCGACGGCGACGAGATCCTGGTGACCGACCACGGCTACGGCACCGTCACCGCGGCCGCCGCCCGCCGCGCCCCGGTCATCACCGTGGCCCTGGACCCCGCCCTGGCCGACGAGGACGCCGTACGGGAGACCGTGCTGGCCGCGCTGACGCCCCGCACCCGGGTCGCCGTACTCGACCACGTCAGCTCGCCCACCGCCCGGATCATCGCCTCGCCCCGGCTGATCGCCGAGCTGCGCGAGCGCGGCGTCACCACCGTCGTCGACGGCGCCCACGCCCCGGGCATGCTCGCGGACCCCCTCGCCGGAGGCGCCGACTTCTGGTTCGGCAACCTCCACAAATGGGGCTACGCCCCTTCCGGCACGGCCCTGCTCGCCGTCGCCCCGCAGCACCGCCACCGGGTCCGGGCGCTCGTACCGTCCTGGGAGGACGGGCACGGCTTCCCGCGCTCCGTGGAGAACCGCGCCACCGCCGACTACACCGGCTGGCTCGCCGCCCCCGACGGGCTCGACCTCATCGAGGCCCTCGACGCGGCCAAGGTCCGGGCCCACAACAGCACCCTGGCCGCCCACGGCGCGGCGCTGCTCACCGAGATCCCGGGGCTCACACGGCTCCCGCACACCGACGGCCTCGCCATGCGCACCCTGCGCCTGCCGCCCGGCGTCGCCGAGACCCCGGACGCCGCCCGCGCGCTGCGCGAGGAGATCGCGGCGCGCGAGCGCATCCGGGTGCTGATCTGGCCCTGGCCGCGCGGGGGCGGCATCCGGATCTGCGGACAGATCTACAACCGGCCCGAGGAGTACGAACGCCTCGCCGCCGCCCTCCCGGCGTACCTCAGGCGCGCCTGAGCAGGTAGGTGTCCATGATCCAGCCCTTGCGGGCGCGGGCCTCGGTCCGCAGTTCCTCGATCCGCCCCGCGACCTCCGCCAGCTTGCCCTGCACCAGGATCTCGTCCGGGGTGCCCACGTAGGCCCCCCAGTAGATGTACAGGTCCTGGTCCAGGTGGGCGGTGAAGGCGTGCCGCGCGTCCAGCATCACCACCACGTCGTCCACATCGGCCGGCCAGCCCTCGGCCAGCCGCCGCCCGGTGGTGATCTGGACCGGCCTGCCGACCCGGTTCAGATTGGTCCGGTGCCGCGCCAGCAGCGCGGAGATGCTGCTGATGCCCGGCACGACCTCGTGCTCGAAGGCCACCCGGCCGCGCTCCAGCACCTCGTCGAGGATGGCGAGCGTGGAATCGTAGAGCGACGGGTCGCCCCACACCAGGAACGCACCGGTCTCGCCGTCCGCCAGGTCCTCGGCGATGAAGCGCTCGAAGAGCTCGGCCCGCGCGCTGCGCCAGCCGTCCACCGTCGGGGTGTAGTCGGAGGGAGTGCGGTCCCGGTCCGGGTCGCGGCCCTCCACCAGCCGGTGGCCGGGGCGGGCGTGCGCGTCCAGCATCGCGCGCCGCAGCCCGGTCAGATCCGCCTTCTCCTCGCCCTTCTCCAGGATGAGGAATGCGTCCGCCGCGCCGATCGCCCTGACCGCCTGGAGGGTCAGATGGTCCGGGTCGCCCGCGCCTATGCCGATCACTGAGAACTTCTTCACCCGGCTATTGTGCCCACCATGCGTGTCGCCCTGTTCGTCACCTGCGTCAATGACGCGCTGTACCCGCAGACCGGCATCGCCGTCGTCCGCCTCCTGGAGCGGCTCGGCGTCGACGTGGACTTCCCCGCCGCCCAGAGCTGCTGCGGGCAGCCGCAGTACAACACGGGCTACCGGCACGAGAGCGAACCGCTGCTGCGGCGCACGGCCGCGGCCTTCGCCGGCCACGACCACGTGGTCACCCCGTCCGGCTCCTGCGCCGCGATGATCCGCGAGCACTACCCGCGGATCGGCCACAGGGCGGAGCGGGAGGGGCGCGGTACGGAGCTGACGGAAGCCGCCCGCTCGCTCGCCCCGCGCGTGTACGAGCTCACCGAGTTCCTGGTCGACGTGCTCGGGGTGACCGACGTCGGCGCATACTTCCCCCACACCGTCACCTACCACCCCTCCTGCCACGGCCTGCGCGGCCTGGGACTCGGGGACCGGCCCCGGCGACTGCTCGCCGCCGTCAGAGGCCTGCGGCTGGTCGAGCTGCCGGGGGCCGAGGAGTGCTGCGGGTTCGGGGGCACCTTCGCCGTCAAGAACCCGGACGTCTCCGCCGCCATGGGCACCGACAAGATCGCCTCCGCGGCCGGCACCGGAGCCGAAGTGCTGTGCGGCGCCGACAACTCCTGCCTCGCCCACCTGGGCGGCCTCCTGCGGCGCGCGGACAGCCCGCTGCGGACCCTGCACCTCGCCGAGATCCTGGCCGCGACCGAGGAGGAGCCCCCGACATGACGCGCACGGACCTCGGCATGCCCGCCTTCCCCGAGGCGGCCCGTGAAGCCGTACGGGACGGCGTGCTGCGCGCGAACCTCCGGCACGCCACGCACACCATTCGCGACAAGCGGGCGCGGGCCGTCGCCGAGCTGGCGGACTGGGACCGCCTGCGCGCCGCGGGCAAGGCCGTCAAGGACCACACCCTGCGCCATCTCGACCGCTACCTGCTCCAGTTGGAGGCGGCCGTGACCGCAGCGGGCGGCACCGTCCACTGGGCCGTCGACGCGGACGAGGCCAACCGGATCGTCACGGAACTCGTCCGCGCGACCGGCGAGCGCGAGGTCGTCAAGGTCAAGTCGATGGCCACCCAGGAGATCGGCCTCAACGAGGCCCTGGAAGCCGCCGGGATCACCGCCTGCGAGACCGACCTCGCCGAACTCATCGTGCAGCTCGGACACGACCGCCCCTCCCACATCCTGGTCCCCGCCATCCACCGCAACCGCGCGGAGATCCGCGACATCTTCCGCACCGAGATGGGCCGCTGGGGCCGCCCCGCGCCCGACCCGCTCGGCGACGACCCGCGGGAACTCGCCGAGGCGGCGCGCCTGCACCTGCGCGAGAAATTCCTGCGCGCCAGGGTCGCCGTCTCCGGAGCCAACTTCATGGTCGCCGAGACCGGCACCATGGTCGTCTTCGAGTCCGAGGGCAACGGCCGGATGTGCCTGACCCTCCCCGAGACCCTGATCTCGGTCGTGGGCATCGAGAAGGTCGTCCCCACCTTCCGCGACCTGGAGATCTTCCTCCAGACCCTGCCGCGCTCCTCGACGGCCGAGCGGATGAACCCGTACACGACGATGTGGACCGGGCTGGGCCCCTCGGGAGGGGCGGACGGCGACGGGCCCTCCGCCTTCCACCTCGTCCTCCTCGACAACGGCCGCACCGACACCCTCGCCGACGAGACCGGCCGCCAGGCCCTGCGCTGTATCCGCTGCTCCGCCTGCCTCAACGTCTGCCCGGTCTACGAGCGGGCCGGCGGCCACGCCTACGGCTCCGTCTACCCCGGCCCCATCGGCGCCGTCCTCAGCCCCCAACTGCGCGGCACCGGCAGCGAGATCGACGCCTCGCTGCCCTACGCCTCCACCCTGTGCGGGGCCTGCTACGACGTCTGCCCGGTCGCCATCGACATCCCCGAGATCCTCGTCCACCTGCGCGAACGGGTGGCCCAGGGCGGGCCGGTGACCCGGCACGGCATCCGCGTACGGATCCGCCCCGCGCACGGGCACACCGCCGAACGCGCCGCCGTGCGCGCCGCCCGGCTGCTCCTGGACCGCCCCGGGGCCCTGCGCGCGGGGGAGCGGCTGCTGGCCCGCGCCCGCAGGCTGGCGCCGCGCCGGCTGCCCGGCCCCGGCGCCGCCTGGACCGACACCCGCGAGCTGCCCTCCGTACCCGCCGAGTCGTTCCGCGACTGGTGGACCCGAGAACGGGGAACCCCGCAGTGACCAGCAAGGACCGCATCCTGGCCCGCATCCGCCGGGCCGCGGCGCAGCCGGGCCCGGGGCCCGGAGCCCCTGCCGACATCCCGCGGGACTACCTGCGCGTACACGGCACGCGCACCGCGCAGGAGCGCGTGGACCTGCTCGCGGCGCATCTCGCCGAGTACCGGGCGCGGGTCCACCGCACCGGTGAGGGCGGCCTGCGGGACCTGCTCGGCCGCCTGCTGGCGGGCGCGGCGACCGTGCAGCTACCGCCCGACCTCGGCTTCGGCCTGCCGTCCGACCCGGCGCTCGCCTTCGTGCCCGACCGCGCGGCGCAGACACCCCGGGAACTGGACCGGGTGGACGCCGTCGTGACCGGCTGCGCCCTCGCGATCGCCGAGACCGGCACGATCGTCCTCGACGGCGGCCCGGACCAGGGCCGCCGCCGCATCACCCTCGTCCCCGACCACCACATCTGCCTCGTGCGGGTCCCCGACCAAGTGGTGGACTCCGTCCCGCAGGCACTGCCGCTCCTGGACCCGCGCCGCACGCTGACCTGGATCTCCGGCCCCTCGGCGACCAGCGACATCGAACTGGACCGGGTGGAGGGCGTCCACGGCCCCCGCAGACTGGACGTGGTGCTCGTGGAGGGCCGCGGCACCGGACCCGGCACCGGACCCGGACCCGGCACCGGGAACCGGGCCCCGGCGCCCGGGTCACAATGAGGCCATGTCATCCCACATCGCCCTGACCGCCCTCGTGGTCCACGACTACGACGAGGCCATCGACTTCTACACCCGCGCCCTGGGCTTCGACCTGGCCGAGGACACGGCTCGCCCCGACGGCTCCCGCTGGGTGGTCGTCCGCCCGCCCGGCGCCACCGAGTCCGCCCTGCTGCTGGCCCGCGCCAAGGACGACGCCCAGCGCTCCCGCGTCGGCGACCAGACCGGCGGCCGCGTCGGCTTCTTCCTCCACACGGACGACTTCGCCCGCGACCACGCCCGGATGGCGGCCGAGGGCGTCCGCTTCCTGGAGGCCCCGCGCCACGAGCCGTACGGCTCCGTCGCCGTCTTCGAAGACCTGTACGGCAACCGCTGGGACCTCCTCCAGCCCGCCCTCCGCTAGCTGCCGCTGCCGCCGCTCAGCCGCGGAGCCTCCCGTGCGGCGTCGACGGCCGGGCCGGCCTCCACCCGGCCCGCGAGTTCCCGGGCCCACCGGACCAGGCCCGGCACGTCGATCCCGTACGGGTCCGCGTGCAGCCCCTCGATCCCGTCGGCCCCGCGCCGCAGCAGCCGGGCCCCGCCCACCGCGTTGCCGCGGGCGGCGTGCGTCAGCCCGACCGCGAGCTGCGCCAGCCCCCGCCACAGCGGGGCCGCGGCCTCGGGCCCGGACTTCCAGGCATCCTCGAAGACCTCGTGCGCGTGGAAGGGCATCCCCGCGTCCAGCAGCCGCTGCGCCTCCCGCACCGTCTGCGCGGGCGAGCGCACGACCCCCTCGGGCTGCCGCTCCACACCGGCCGCTCCGCGGGCCAGCGGCCGCCCCAGCCCGTCCCTCGGACGGGCGCTCCTCGCCCGCCCCTCACCGTCCCTGTCCCGTGTGTTCACCACCCCATCCTCCCCCTCGCCGATTACCCGTGCATGCACACCCCTCGGCGTGGGGTAATGTTCTGCATGTGCCGCCGAGCACGGGGAAACCCGCAGGTCGAAGGTGCATCGGGACGTGGCGCAGCTTGGTAGCGCACTTGACTGGGGGTCAAGGGGTCGCAGGTTCAAATCCTGTCGTCCCGACTTTTCGAAGTCGCAGATCAAAGGATCACTTCAGAGCTCTCTGAAGTGATCTTTTGCTCGTTTCAGGCGCCGTGGTGTCGGCTGCAGGCAGCACCGCGGAGCGGTCGGGGAGCCGTCCCCGGGCGATCCCGCGGTGCGGCCGGCGGCCCCGGTGCCCGCCCAAAACGGCCCCGCCGGAGTTCGTGCCGTACCGTCTGGTGGCGGTCCGCCGGTCATGTCTTACGATCCGTCCCATGAATGACGGTACGGATCGCCCGAGCACACCCCAGCCGGACCCCGCTGGAGGGCAGGCGGGCTATGGCTACCCGCAAGGGACGCCCGGCGGTTACGGATTTCCGCAGGCCTGGCAGCCCAATCCGTACCAACAGCCACAGTCCCAGCCGGGCTCTGCCGGCGAAGCGCCGCAGCACCCCCAGGTGCAGCAGCCGCCCCTGGAGCCCCAGCCGGAGCAGCAGTTGGCCGGGTTCACGCCCCCTCCTCAGCCCGACTGGCAGGCGATGGCGGACCGTTCCGAGTCGCAGCAGCGCAGACGCAAGCGGATGTGGATGGCCGCCATCACGGTTGTGGCCTGCACCCTCGGCGTCGGCGCCGGGCTCTTCATCCTGGACAGGGGCGACAAGGGGGGGAAGTCTCCGGGTCCCGGCGGCGCCTCGCAGTCGGCGAGCGGCGCGCCCGGCCAGGACTCCAACGAGCCCACCGTCCCCGGCGAGCCGAACCTGCTGCGCGACCGTTCCGGCCAGGTCAACATAGCGCTCAGCCCCGACGCCGTTCTCGGCAAGGTGGACAACGGCAACGTGCTGCGCTTGCGCAGCAACGGCAACTCGTACGCGCAGGCCGCCGAGCCGGTCGTCGACGCCTCCAAGAGCTTCACCGTCTCCGCCTGGGTCTACAACGAGGCCGACGGCGGTTCGCGGTTCGCCATCAGCCAGGGCGACGGCACCTCGTACTCCTTCGAGTTGGGCCGCGAGGACAGCAACGGCAAGAAGTCCTGGGTGTTCCGGATGCAGACCGACGAGAAGGGCGCCGCCTCCACCGCCGTGGCCGCCACCTCGGAGGGCCTCAACACGGTCCGCACGTGGGCCCTGCTGACCGGGGTGTACGACGCCCAGGGCAAGACGCTGACGCTGTACGTCGACGGCAAGGAGGCCGGCCGCGCCCCCGTGGCGGCCGCCTGGTCGGGCCAGGGGCCGCTGCAGCTGGGCCGCTCCCGCCACCACGGGATCTGGAGCGGGCCCTGGGCCGGCGTCATCGGACACGTACTGGTGTGGGACAAGCCGCTGACTGCGGATCAGGTGCTCGCGCTGAAGGGCGGCAAGCTCGACAAGGAGATCAAGCCTGTCGGTTCGTGGCTGGTCGGTTGACCCTTTTGGGCCGGATTCGCCGCGATTCGATCATTGCGGGCAGGTCACCCTGGTGGATCGGCGTCTCACGCGTCGGATAGGGTCACCGCTGGCCCGGATGCCGGGTTGACGTCCGCAGCAGAAAAACCCAGCAGACCGCCCGGCTCGACGTGTGCGGCCGAGACTCCACGATGTGAAGGTCCTCAGTTGCCGCGGCGCTTGCACGGCCGCCGTTCTGGTCCGGTACCGGGGGATGAATTGAATACGCTTTCCGTCGTGATTCCGGCGCTCAACGAGGCGCCCAACCTGCCATCCGTGGTCAACTCGGTGCCCACGAGCGCGCTCCGCGCCCTGGGCTGGGAGACCGAGGTCATCGTCGTCGACAACGCTTCCACCGACGACACCGCCGCAGTCGCCGCCGCGCTCGGCGCCACCGTCGTCTCCCAGCCGGAGCGGGGGTACGGCAACGCCTACCACGCAGGGTTCCGCGCGGCGAAGGGCGACGTCATAGCCACCGGCGACGCCGACTGCACCTACCCGTTCGACTCCCTGCCCGAGCTGCTGGGAACCCTGACGGAGGCCGACGTCGAGTTCATGACGACCAACCGGCTCCGCCGCGAGAACCGCTCGGCGATGAAGCGGTCCCACACCGTCGCCAACCACGTGCTGAGCGCCCTGAGCCGGGCCCTGTTCCGCAACGGACTGCGCGACTCGCAGTCCGGCATGTGGGTCTTCCGACGCTACGTCTGGGACGGCGTGGACGTGAAGTCGACCGGCATGGCCTTCTCCCAGGAGATCAAGAACGCCGCGACCCGGGCCGGCTACCGGTACCTCGAAGTGCCCATCGAGTACCGCAACCGCCGGGGCGAGGTGAAGCTCAACGCGCTGCCCGACGGGATGGCCAACCTGCGCCAGCTCTTCGAGCACCGCTTCCGCCGGTCCGGCGGAGAGCGCCCCGCGCGCTACGAACGGCGGCACACCCCGGCATGAGGAAGCGTCTGATCCGAGCGGCCCTGGTGTTCGCGGTGGCGGCCGGTCTGTGCGCGGGCGCGTGGTCGCTGCCGCCCGTGCGGACGGTGCTGCTGGACTCGTTCACCCGCCGGCAGGCCGCCTACATCGAGCTCTACTTCACCGAGAACCCGCGCTTCGACGGAGCGAGCGTCCTCGTGCCCTTCGCAGTGAACGACCACGGTTCCGGAGCCCGGTCGCTGGCCGCGACCCTCACCGTGGAGGCCGCGAACGGCAAGGTGCTGGCGACGGAGACCTACCCCGTCGAGCCCCACCAGGGCGCCGCGGTCCCGGTCACGGCCCGGATCCGCGTCAAGGGGACCGACGTCGCCCTGGTCCGGGTCTCGCTGACCGGGCATCCCCAGACCCTCCACTTCCGCTTCGGCCCGCCCCCGGAACTCTGATGCGCACCGTTCTCCAGATCACCCCGTACTACCCCCCGCACCTCGGCGGCCTCGAGCGCGTCGTGCTGCACCTCTCGCGCTGCCTCGCCCCACGCCACGACGTCCGCGTCGTCACCACCACGCTGGGTTCCGGCGGCGCGCCGCGGCGGGCCCGGGAGGACGGCGTCACCGTGCGCAGGCACCGTGCCGCCGAGTTCGCCCACACCGCGATCGCGCCCGGGCTCCTCGGCTCGCTCCTGGCCGCTCCGCGCGGCGCGGTGCTGCACGCGCACTGCGCGCACGCCCTGCTGCCGGAGACCGTGGCACTCGCCGCCCGGCTGCGCCGCCAGCCCTTCGTACTCCACTTCCACCTCGACGTGGACGCCAGCGGGCGCCTCGGCGGACTCCTGCCCGCCTACAAGAAGCACGTGTTCGGACGCGTCGCCCGCGCCGCCGCAGCGGTCATCGTGCTGACCGAGCAGCAGGCCCGCTTCGTCGAGGAGGCCTACCGGGTGCCGGCCGCGCGCGTGCACGTGGTGCCCAACGGAGTCGGCGCGGAGTTCTTCCGCCCCGCTCCCGTTCCCGGTCCTGCCTCCGCCCCGGTCGGCGCGGCCGCCACCCCGCGGCCCCTGCGGCTGCTCTACGTCGGCCGGCTCAGCGCCCAGAAGAACATCGCGCGCCTGCTCGACGCGATCAGCCTGGCCGAAGCCCCGCTCAGGCTCCGCGTCGTCGGCGGCGGCGAGCTCGACGCCGACCTGCGGGCCCGTGCGGCGGGACTCGGCCTCGGCGAGCGCGTCGAGTTCACCGGGCCGCTGTACGACGGGGACCTCCTCGCCGCCTACGCGGACGCCGACGTCTTCGTCCTGCCCTCCGACCGCGAGGGCATGCCCCTCGCCGCGCTGGAGGCCATGGCCGCCGCCCTGCCCGTCCTGGCCACCGATGTTCCCGGCAACGCGGAACTGCTGCGCGGCGTCGGCCTGCTGGCCGCACCGGACCCGGTCTCGCTCGCAGCCGCCGTGGACCGCCTCGCGTCCGACCCCGCACTGCGCGGCCGGCTGGCCGGCCGCAGCGCCGAGCGGGCCCGCCGCCACACCTGGGAGGAAGTCACCCGGCAGGTGGAGCTCGTGTACCGGAAGGCAGGGATATGAACCCGCCCACGTGGCTGCGCGGACGGCTCGGCGTCCTGCTGAGCCTCGGCCCCGCCTGCGCCGTCGAGACGCTGCCCGGCGTCCCCGCCCTCCTGCTCGCGCCGGTCGGCCTGTGGCTGCTCTTCGCCGCGCCCGTCCTGCTGCTGCGCGGCCTCACCGACAAAGTGGTCTCCACCCGCAGCGGCTCCCTCCTGCTGGCGGCCGGCCTCGCCGTGCTCCTGGACATCCTCGTGGCGCTGGGCGCCAACACCGTGCTTCCGCTGCTCGGCGTGGAACGGCCCCTGACCCGGCTGGTGCTGGCCTCGGCGACCACCCTCGTGCTGCTCGTCCTCGGAACCCTCGCCCCCCAGGCGCAACGCCCCCTCCTGCGCGGCGCCCCCCTGAGCGGCGCCCGCCCGGTGGCCTGGGCGGCCGCAGCCGCGCTGGTGCTGTCCGTGGCCGGTCCGATCAGGCTCAACAACGGCCTGGGCGGCGCCGTCAGCACGGCCGCCCTCGTCGTCGTCACGGCCCTGGTCGTCCTCCTGCTGCTTCGCCACGGACGCTGCTCCCCGCTCGTCCTGGAAATCGGCATCTACGCCGCCTCCGCCACCCTGCTGCTGCTCACCTCCCTGCGCGGCTGGTACATCACCGGGCACGACATCCAGCGCGAGTACCTCTACTTCCGGCTCACCCTCGGCGGCGGCTTCTGGGACATCTCCGCCTACACCGACCCCTACAACGCGTGCCTGAGCATCACCCTGCTCCCGGTGAGCATCTTCCGGCTCACGGGCATCGAGGACATCTACGTCTTCAAGGCCGTCCTGCCGCTGCTCTTCGCCCTGACCCCCGTGCTCGTCCACCGCGCGGTGCGCAATGTGGCGTCCCCGCTCGTGGCGCTGCTGTCCGCCGTGTTCTTCATGGCGTTCCCGACCTTCTTCACCGACATGCCGTTCCTGGGCCGGCAGGCCATCGCCTTCCTGCTCCTGGCCTGCGCGATGCTCGTCCTGACGGATTCCCGGCGCCCGCTGCCCCTGCGGCGCGCGGTGTTCACCGTGCTACTCGCCGGAGTGGTCCTCTCCCACTACTCGACGATCTACGTGATCGTCGGCACCCTGGCGACCGCGTTCGCCGTGGACAAGGTCTGGCGGGCGGCCTCCCGGCCGGGCCGCGCCCGTCCGCACCGCGCGTCCGGCCGAGGCCGGACGCGGACGTTCCTGACCTGGTGGACCGTGGCCGTACCGGCCGTCCTCGCCCTGCTGTGGGCCGGCCCCCTCACCCACACCGGCGGCCAGCTCGAAAGCACACTGCGTGTCGTCGCGAGCGACCTGTTCGGGGCCGGCGACGCCCGAGGAGGCTCCTCCGACACCCGCTACAGCCTCTTCGGCGGCGCCGGAGTCACCCCCGCGGAACGGCTCGCCGAATACCGCGAGGACACCATCGACTACACCACGGCCGACCGGGCCGACGGCAAGTACCTGCCGCTGGAGGCCCTCGCGAAGTACCCCACGCCCGTGGCCGAGAAGGAGAACCTGCCGCTCACCCCCGCCGGCCGGGCACTGGACGCCGTCGGCCTGAGCGTGCCCGCCCTCAACGGGGTGCTCCGGCAGGCCGCCGCCCTGCTGCTCCAGGTCCTGGTCCTGGTCGGGTTCGTGATCGCCCTGCGCGGCCGCAACAGCCCGTTCACGCCCGTCCGCGACCAGATCACCCTGACCGTGGGAGCCCTCGCCATGATGGGCCTGTTCACCCTGGTGCCGCAGCTGTCGGTCGACTACAGCGTGCTCCGCGCCTTCCAGCAGGGCCTGTTGTTCTTCGCCCCGTTCATCGCCGCCGGTGCCCTGTGGGCGGTGCGCCGGGCCGGCCGCCGCGCCGTCCCCGTGCTGTGCGTCCTCGTCGCCGGACTGCTGCTCGACCTGACCGGGGCCGTCCCCAAGGCGCTCGGCGGCTACCCCGCGCAGCTCGCGCTCAGCAATTCCGGGCCCGCCTACGACATCTACTACCCGCACGCCGAGGACCGCCGCGCCGCCATGTGGCTCAACCAGCGGGCCGCGGGCGACGACCTCGTCGTACAGACCGACCGGTACTCCTTCAGCCGCCTCCAGACCCTGTTGACCGTCCGCACGCAGGACAGCGTCCACCCCGCGCTGCTGCGGTCCCAGTCCTACGTACTGCTCGGGTCCACGCCGGCCCGCAAGGACGAGGTCACCGTATTCTTCCGGGGCGACCTCGTGACGTACCGGTATCCGCGCGACCTCCTCGACACCACACGCAACCTGATCTACAGCAACGAAGGGGCGGTGGTCTACCGATGAACCACGTCCGGCGCCGGCCCCGGGTCCTGCTCGTCAGCCACTACTACCCGCCGCACCTGGGCGGCATCGAGAACGTCGTCCGCAACGAAGCGCTCCACCTCGCCCGGCACGGCGCCGAGGTCACCGTCCTCACCAGTGGCGACCGCTCCGGGATCCACCACGAGGACGGCGTCCGCGTCGTCCGCGTCGCCGCGTCCAACGCGGTGGAGCGCCGGTCGGGCGTCCCCTTCCCGCTGTTCTCGCCGGCCCTGCTGCCCGCAGCCCTGCGCTGGGCCCGCCGCGCCGACGTCGTCCACGTCCACGACTGCCTCTACGCCTCCTCCTGGGCGGCCGGACTCGCCGCGGCCGCCACCCGCACCCCCACCGTGGTGACCCAGCACGTCGGCCTGGTGGCGCACCCCTCGGCCCTCGTACGCGCCGTCCAGCGGGCCGTCTACGCCGTTGCGGGCCGGCCCCAGCTCCGCCGCGCCCGCCGGGTGCTCACCGTCAACGCCGACGTCGCCGCGTTCGTCCGCAGGCTCGGCGCCCGCGCCGAGGCCCGCCACCACCTCGCCAACGGCGTGGACACCGGCCTGTTCCGGCCGCCCGCCGACCCCGCGGAGCGCGCCGCCGCCAGGGCGCGGCTCGGCCTGCCGCCCGGACGCACCCTGGTGCTCTTCGCGGGCCGGCTCGTCCCCAAGAAGGGGTACGGCCTCCTCCTCGACGCCCATGCCGGCGACGCCGCATACGACCTCGTGTTCGCCGGTGACGGGGACGCCGCGGCCCTCGCCGGACGCTCCGGCGTGCACCACCTCGGCACCCTGTCCGCCGAGGACCTCGCCGACGCCTACCGCGCGTGCGACGTGTTCGCCCTGCCCTCCACCGCCGAGGGCTTCCCGCTGACCGTCCAGGAGGCCATGGCCTCGGGCCTGCCCGTCGTCACGACCGACGACCCCGGATACGCCCCGTACGGACTGGACGGCGACGTCGCCCTGCTCGTGCCCCGTACCGTCCCCGCGCTGCGCGCCGCGCTCGACGGCCTGGTCGCGGACGCCGCCGGGCGGGCGGCGACGGGAGCCGCCGCCCGCGCGTTCGCCGAGGCGTCCTTCGGCTGGGACCGGCACGTGAAGGAGCTGCTCGGGCACTACGCGGACGTCGGCCGTGGGTAGGCACGCCCGGCCCGCGGACCAGATGTTCCGGAGCTCGTTCTTCCTCCTGGCGTCCACGGTCACGACCGCCGGGCTCAGCTTCCTCTTCTGGGTGGTCGTGGCCCGCTTCTACCCGCCCGAGCAGGTCGGGCTGGCCACCTCGCTGATCTCCGCGACCTCCCTGCTCTCCTACCTCAGCATGTTCGGCCTCAACAGCACCCTGATCCGCTTCCCCGCCGAGGGCGCGGCCCGCAACGGCCAGATCACCCAGTCCACCGCCCTGGTGCTGCTGGTCTCCTGCGTCGCCGCCGGGATCTATCTCCTGGGGCTGCCCTGGTACGGGCACAAGCTGCTGTTCGTCCGCGACCACGCGCACCTCGCCGCCCTCTTCGTCCTGTCCTGCGCCTGTGCCTCGCTGAACCTCCTGGTCAAGTCGGTCTTCATCAGCGCCCGCATGGCCCAGTACAACGTGCTGTCCGACGGGATCCTCCAAGGCCTCGCCAAACTCGCCGCGCCCGTCGCCCTGGTCGGGTTCGGCGCGGCCGGAATCCTCGGCTCGGCGGGCATCGGCTACGCGGTCGCCGGCGCCGCTGCCCTGCTGCTGCTCCGGCGCCGGCTCGGCTTCCGCTTCGACTTCCGCACCCGGGGCACCCGGCTGCGCGAGCAACTGCGCTTCTCCGCCGCCAGCTACGTCTCCAGCCTGATCAACCTGGCGCCCGTCCTGGTCACCCCGCTGATCGTGCTCCAGAAGCTGGGCGCCGCCGAAGCCGGCTACTACTTCGTCGCCTTCCAGATCGCCGCCCTGCTGAACTCCGTCTCCACCGCCGTGGGCGAGGCCGTCTTCGCCGAGGTCTCCTCCGACCCGTCCCGGTTCGGTGAACTCCTGCGCCGCTCCGCGAAGATCATCGCCGCGGTGCAGGTCCCCGCCGTCGCCGTCGTCGCGGCCGGCAGCGGGCTGCTCCTGCTGGTGTTCGGCGGCGGCTACACCGCGGCCGCGAGCGGGCTGCTCAGGGTGCTCGCCCTCGCCGCCCTCGCCGTCGCCCTCAACACCTGGGCGTGTTTCGGGCTGAAGCTCGCCCAGCGGATGAAGCAGCTCATCACCGCCAACGCCGTCCTCGCGTGCACCACCATCGGCCTGTCCGCGTGGTGGGCACCGCACGGCCTGGTCTGGGTCGGCTGCGCCTGGGGCATCGGCAACCTGGCAGCCGGACTGTTCGCCACCGCCGCCCTGCTGCGCGGTCGGCCCTCCGCCCCCCGCCCGCCGGAGCCGGACCTCGACCCCGGACCGGGCTGGTCCCCCGTCGACACCCTCCAACTGCGCGCCGTGCGCCTGCCCGGGCCGACGTTCCCGGACCCGCCGTCCGCCGCCACCGCGTCGTCCGCCCCCACACCTGCCGAGAGGTACCGCCCGTGAAGATCGTGGTGATCAACGCCTACGTCCGGGAGAACGCGGGCGACGCCGCGCTGCTCTCCGTCTGCCTGCGACAGGTCCGCGAGGCGTTCCCCGGCGCCGACGTCCGCGTCGCCGGCATGGAGGACCCCGCCGTCCACCCCGCCTTCGAGGGCGCCCCGAACCTCGGCTCGATCCGCCGCCACGTCGCCGACGGCACCGCTTCGCGTTCCCGCCGGATCCTGCGGAAGGTGTACGTCGGCGCGGCCTCCGCGGGCCTCCTCCTGCTGCCCCGGTCCGCTGCCGCTGTCCTGCGCAGGGCCCTGCCCGCCGAAGCCCGGCGCGAGGCGGAGGCCCTGGCCGGCGCCGACCTGGTGGTGTCCACCGGAGGCGGGTACGTCCTGGCCCGCAAGGGGCTGGACGGCCACCAGAACGTCTTCTTCGTCCTTCTGCCGGTGCTGCTCGCCCAGCGTGCCGGCGTGCCCGTCGTCTTCGCCCCGCAGTCCTACGGCCCGTTCCCCTCGTCCCTCCAGCGGCGCCTGGTCGCCCGGGCCCTCGGCCGGTCACCGCTGGTCCTGGCCCGCGAGGACGTCAGCGTGGCCCAATTGCGCGGCTGCGGCCTGCCCGAGGCGGCCGTCACCCGGGGCGTCGACTCGGGCTTCGCGTTCGATCCGCCCCCGTCCTGCGACTGGCGGGACCGGCTCGGCGTCGCACCGCAGCAGCGGCTGGTCGGGGTCACGGCCAGGCGCTGGCTGGCCCCGGCCGCCCAGGACGCCTACGAACGGGCCCTCGCCGCCACGATCGACGCCGTCCAGGCCACCGGAGCGCGTGTCGTGCTGATCCCGCAGGTCAGCACCGACTACCTGAGCGACGACGACCGCATCGTGGAACGCCGGATCGCCGCCCACTGCACCGCGGCGCCCCTGCTGATCGAGGACCGGGTCGACTACCGCGACCTCAAGGGCGTCTACCGCGAGTGCGCCCTCCTGATCGGCACCCGCTTCCATTCGGTGATCTTCTCCCTGACCAGCGGTGTGCCCTGCGTGGCCATCGAGTACGAGCACAAGACCCGCGGCATCATGGCCGACCTCGGCCTCGGCGCCCACGTGCTGGCGATCGAGGACGTCACCCATCCCCGGCTGTGGGCGCTGGTCGCACCGCTGCTCCAGGACGACTCCGGCTACCGCGAGCAGCTGCGACGCCGCCTGCCCGGTTACGTCGCCGAGGCAGAAGGCTTCCCCGGCCTGCTGCGGGCCGCCCTGTGAACCCCCGTACCGTGGCCGTCGTCACCCCCTACTACCCGCCGCACCTCGGGGGCGTCGAGCAGTACGCGGCCCGGGTCGCGCGGGCCGTGCACGAAGCACCCGGCCTCGACGCCGTCGTCCTCACCAGCGGGCCCGGCCTGCGCACCCGCACCAGCGTGGAGGACGGCGTGCGGGTCGTCCGGCTCGGCTCCTGGTTCAGGCTCTCCAACACGCCCATGAGCCCCTTGTGGCCGCTCCAGCTGCGGTACTGGCTGCGCCGTACGGGCGCCGACGTGGTCCACGCACACGCCCCCGTACCGGGACTCGGCGACATCGCCGTGGCCGTGGCGGGCCGCCGCCCGGCCGTGCTCACCTACCACGCCGGCTCGATGCTCAAGGGCGGCCCCGGCACCGGCGCCGCGGACCGCCTCATCGGCCTCTACGAACGCCGCTTCCTGCCCCGGGTGTTCGGCCGGGCCCGCGCCCTCGTCGCCGTGTCCCCGGTCTCCCTGGCCGCCGGGCGGCCCGGCGCCCTGGAGATCAGCCCCGGTGTCGACACCGGCCGCTTCACCCCGGGCCCGCCGCCCTCCACCCGCCCGCCGACCCTCCTCTACGTCGGCCGCATCGACCGGTCCTCGGCGTGGAAGGGGGTCGATGTCCTCGTCCGCTCCCTGGCCGGGGTACCCGGCGCCCGGCTGCGCCTGGTCGGTGGCGGCGACGCGGTCGCGGACCAGCTCGCCCTGGCCGCCTCCCTCGGCCTCGCGGACCGGGTGACGGCGTCCGGCGAACTGACCGGGCCCGCCCTCGTGCGGGCGGTCCGCGAGGCGGCGGTACTGGTCCTGCCCTCCGTCACCGAGGCGGAGTCGTTCGGCATGGTCCTCGTCGAGGCGATGGCCTGCGGCACCCCGGTGGTGGGCTCGCGGGTCGGCGGCATCCCGTACGTCGTCGAGGACGGGCGGACCGGTCTGCTGGTACCGCCCGGCGACCCCGGCGCCCTGGCGGGCGCCTGCCGGCGGCTCCTGGAGGACGGTGCGCTGGCGGACCGGCTGGGCGAGGCGGGGCTGCGTACCGTGCGTGAGCGGTTCGCCTGGGACGGCCTCCTGGCCCGGTACGTGGAGCTGTTCCGCTCGCTGTGACCGCCGGCCGGCTTCCGGGCCCGGCAAGATCCGAAAGAGACGGCCTAGCGGGGCTGCTTCTTCGCGTACTCCTCGATGGCGGCCCGGAGCGCGGCGAACGCGGGCTTCGCGGAACCGTCGTAGCGGCGCAGCCCGTAGTACTTGGAGTGGCTCTTGTCGTTGCCGGTGGCCGTGTCCTGATGGGCGAACCAGAAGGCGGCGGCCACGTACTTGTCCTTCGCGGCGGTCGGCACGGTGTCGGTGGCGATCCGCGCCTGGAACTCCTCGCTGACGTGCGTGATGTTCTCCGCCCGGGACTTCTCGTCGGCGGCGGGGTTGCCCGGGCCGTTGGTCGGAGCGCCCGTCTCCGTCAGCCACACCGGCATGCCGGGTGTCCCGTGCCGCTCGGCGACGCCGACCAGGTTCTCCCCGGCGCTGCTGATCTCCGTGAACACCTTGCCGTCGTGCGGGAGCTGCGGCCAGGCGTAGGGGTGGTAGCTGAGCGCGTCCACCACCTTGTTGCCGCCGAGCCGGCAGACCTGCTCCAGGAAGTCCAGGTGGGAGACGTACTTGATGGACTCCCAGGTGCCGACGGCGGCCAGGCCGCCCATCAGCACGTACGCCGTCGGGTCCGCTTCGCGCAGCGAGGCGGCGGTGGAGTTGAGCAGGGTGGTGTACGCCTTCGCATCGGGCTTCGGGTACCAGAACTGGGGGAGGTTGGGCTCGTTCCAGACCTCCCACGTGTGCACGCCCTGGGGCGCGTAGCGCAGGGCGGCGAGCTTCGCGAACGCGGCGAACTTCTTGGGGTCGGCCGGCGGACACGTGGGACGGTGCCCTGTGCAGGACGCGGCCCGCGCCCAGGAGGGGGTGTAGGCGACCGTGGCGAGGACGTCGAGGTTGCGTTCGCGGGCTGCCTTCACGATCCGGTCGAAGCGCTGCCACTGGTAGGTGCGCGGGCTGTCCGGCTGGATGTTGTTCCAGGACAGGTCCACCCGGATCCAGGTCGTGCCCAGACCGACGGCGTCGTTGAGGGCGGCGGCCAGGCCGTCGTCGGACTTCCAGGTGAGGGTGTCACCGTAGGAGACGCCCAGTCGCAGATCGTGCTCCTTGGGCGGCTCGGGCGGCCGCTGGAACCCGCCGGCCGGCCGCGCGCCGGCGTCCGACGCCGGACCTGTCGACGAAGCCGCCGCCACGACCGTCGCGGCGGTCGCCAGGACGAAGGAGACGAAGGCGACGACGAGCCGCTGCCGTGTACTCGAATGCCCCACCATGGGGCCACCCTAAGGCAAGCGTGCGGCGGCTCCTGCCCCCGCCCGAGCCTGGCGGGGGCGTTCCGGAACGGTCGGCTCCTGCACCTTGGGGGCCCCTGCCGGCGACAACGGGGACAACGGCTGCGGTGTCAGAGCGCCGGGCTATCCTTCCGGCCACCGCACACCGACTGTAGGGATCCGAAGAATTGACCGGCCTGTCTGCTTTCCCGCTGCCCTTCCACGCCGCCCGTTCCATAGCGTTCGCGAAACCCCGGACGCTCCGGGAACTGGAGATCATGCAGTGCAGCGCGCACCTTCGGGCGAAGCCGGGGTGGTTCGAGAAGATGCGCGACGCCGACATCGTCGCCCGGTGGACGCGGGAGGCACTCGAACAGGGCCTCTCCGAGGCGCAGGTCCGCTTCGTCCTCGCCGAACTCGAGCACTACGCCGCGCTGCGCGACGGACGGACGGGCATCGAGGTGTCCGCCGTCGACGGGGTGTGGCAGTCGGACGCACTCGTCGACGACGAGCTCAGGTCCCGGCTGCGCGAGGCGGTCCGGGTCCTGGAACAGGTCCCCGAGGCCCAACAGGACTGGCACCCCGGATCGGACGGCCAGGTGCTGGACCTGGTCCACCCCTCGATGTTCTGCCTGGTGCGAGAGGCGAGCGGCGCACCGGAGCGGGCCTGGGAGAATCCGACGACCCGCTACTCGAAGTACGAATTCTCGGAGAAGTTCCAGTGGCTGCCCACGGACGTGGACGTGCACGAGAACGGCGAGGTCGCCTTCCGCTCGTACGTCAACAACGTCCACCCCGAGACCCATCACGAACTGGCCTCCGTCCTGCCGGACCTGTTCGCGCGGATGCTCCCGCTGTGGGAGAACGTCCTCACGGACCTGCGCCATCCGCGGCCCCTGCGGATCGAGGCCGATCCCTACGGGTGGTACGACTCGGAACCGGAGTACCCGAACAAGTCCTCCTACAGCGATCCCGCGGCCCACAAGGAAGCCCTCCGTGTGTGGGAGTCCGCCCACGGGGAATGGTGGGAGAACCGCCGCCCGGTCGTCCCGGAGGCACCGGAGTTCACCGCGCCCGAGGCACCCGACGCATCCGCCCGGGTCGACCTGCGCGGCCGCCGCCTCCAGGTCATCGTCAAGCTCGCCACCATCCATCTCACCCCGGACAAGCCCGAGTACGCGGGCGGTTCCTGGCACGTCGAGGGCATGCTGAACGAGCGGATCGTCTCGACCGGCATCTACTACTGGGACAGCGAGAACATCACCGAGAGCCGGCTGAGCTTCCGGGCGGCGCTCGACGACCCCGACTACGAGCAGAACGACGACAACGGCCTGCGCGAGGTCTACGGCCTGGAGGACGAGGACGAGCTGAACCAGATGCTGGGCTCGGCATCGACGCCGGCGGGCCGCTGCCTGGCGTTCCCGAACATCCTGCAGCACCGCGTCGGCGACTTCCGCCTCGCGGACCCCACCCGCCCGGGACACCGCAAGATCCTCGCGTTCTTCCTGGTCGACCCGTCGGAAACGATCGTCTCGACCTCCGACGTGCCGCCGCAGCAGCCGTGGTCCGCGACCTCGACCATGACGCTCGAACAGGCCGTCGCCTACCGCGAACAGCTCATGCACGAACGCAAGTTCTTCGTCGACGAGCACAACAAGGAGCTCTACGAGCGGGAATTCTCCCTCTGCGAGCACTGAGCCCGTCCACCTCCCGTGCCGAGGGGCCGTTCCGGAGCGATCCGGAACGGCCCCTCGGCCGTGTCCGGGCCGGCCGCGCGGGTGGGTGGTGATCCGCCGTTGATCGGCCGTAGAGCCGGGGCGGCGACCATCGGCGGCAAGGGGAACAACGGCTCGAAGGTCACCACCGGTCGCAGCCGCCCTCGGTGGGCCGTACGGCCTCCGGGCCCCTCGGTCCCCGGTACTTGGCCAACCCACGGAAGGTGGACTAGGCATGCACGGTGTTACGTCGCTGCAGTCGACGACGGGCTTCGGAGAGCTGCTCAGGGTCCGGCGCGAGCGCGTCGGACTGACCCAGCAGGTGCTCGCCGATCACGCGACCCTGAGTGTCCGGGCGATCCGGGACATGGAGAGCGGCCGGGTGCAGCGTCCCCGGCAGGAGACGGTCCGGCTGCTGGCCGACGCGCTGCGGCTGGAGGGCCAGCACCGGACGAGTTTCGAGGCGGCCGCGCGACGGCAGGCCCTGGTGGAGGAGGTGCGGGACGAGCCGACCGCGCCGCCGGTCGCCCGTGGCGCGATCGTCGGCCGGGAGCTGGAGGTCGAGGTGCTGACCGACGCCCTCGCCGTGCACGGCGACCGGCTGGTGACCGTGGCCGGTCTCGGCGGGGTCGGCAAGACCCGGCTGGTCCTGGAGGTCGCGAGACGGCTGCACCTCGCCCCGCGGTGGTCGGTGCGCTGGATCGACTGCGGGCGCCAGTCGGTCGCCGGACTGGCCCGGACGATGGGGGAGCGGCCCACCCTGCTGGTACTGGACGGGGCCGACGCCGGCGTGGACACGGCCCTGTTGGACGAGCTGTTCCACCGCTGCCCCGGCCTGCGGGTGCTGATCACCGCCCGGGTGCCGCAGCCGCTGCCCGGCGGGCAGGTGATCCCCCTCGCGCCCCTGCCCACCCCCGGACCGGAACTCGACCACGACCCGGTGGCGCTGGCCGAGGTGGGCGCCGTACGGCTGCTGCTCTCGCACCTGCGCCGGCTGCGGCCCGGGTTCCGCCTGGAGCCCGAGGAGGCGCCGGCCGTGGCCTCGATCTGCCGCCAGCTCGACGGCCTGCCCGGGGCGCTGGAGCTCGTGGCCGGCTGGTCCACGGTGCTCTCCCCGCGCCAGCTGGTGGCGCGCCTGGCGGACGGGCCGTTCCACCTGGCGCCGCCCCCGGCGGGGTTCGGCGGCCGGGCCGACGTGGGGGCGGCGCTCGGGGCGGCGCTGGGCCGGCTGACGCTCGGCCAGCGGGACCTGCTGGAGCGCCTCGCGGCCACCCCCGGGGACTGGTCGGGCGAGGACGCCGTCGAACTGAGCGGCCGGCCGCCGCAGGAGTGCCTGGCGGCGGTGCACGAGCTGCTGGCGAGCGGACTGATCCGCAGCGTCCCGGCCCGCGACGGCGTCCGGTTCACCGTGCTGAACCTCTGCCGGCGCCTGTGCGGGACCGGTGTGTACGCGGAGCTCGCGGCCGCGGGCTGAGGCCTCTCGACGGCCCCGTCCCGGGCCTCCGGCCTGGGCCGATACTGCCCGCATCCTGCCGGACGAGCTGCCGGTCCGGTGCCCGGAACGTCCCTAGCGTTCTGTCCACGGCCGGGCGGGCCCGCCCCCCGGACATCCACCCACCGACACAGAGGGTTTGCGCCGTGGAGCAGCATGCCGTGGAGCAGCACGGAAAGGCCGAGCCGACCGGTCTGGACGTCGTCGTGACGACCATGGCCTCGGACTCGCACACCTGGAACCTGGTCTTCCTCCAGCTGCTGCTGGAAGAGCTCGGACACCGGGTCACCAACCTGGGCGCGTGCGTGCCGGACGAGCTGCTGGTCGCCGAGTGCCGCCGGATCGAGCCGGACCTCATCGTCCTGAGCAGTGTCAACGGGCACGGCTTCAACGACGGACTGCGGGTGATCGAGGCGCTGCGCGCCTGCCCCGAACTGGTCCGCACGCCGACCGTCATCGGCGGGAAGCTCGGTATCTCAGGCTCCGGAACCCCGGCCCGGCAGCGGGCGCTGCTGACGGCCGGCTTCGACGGCGTCTTCGAAGAGGGCGGCTCGGTGCTGGACTTCCAGTCCTTCGTCGGCTCGCTGCCCGCCGGGTCCCGCACGCTGCCCACCGCAGCCGTGGCGCGGGCGCTGCCCGCCGGGTCGGGGGTGCTGCTGTGACCGGCTCGCGGGGCGGTGCGGGCGAGGCTCCCGCCGTACGTCCGGGCACCGCCCCCGCCGCGTCGTCCACCGGCTTCGGCGCCTTCGTCGCCCGGGCCCGGGCGGCCGGCACCCTGGTGGTCCAGCCCCGGATGGGCATGGCCGATCCGCTGCGGATGCGCGACGGCCTGCGTGCCACCCGGGACGCGGAAGCCGTCACCGTCGGCACCATCACCCTCGACAGCTACACCCGCACCGGCGACCTGAACGCCGCCCGGCGCGCGCTCGCCGAGGACGTCGGCCTGAACGGCTATCCGATCGCCACGCACCCCGCCGACACCACCCGCGCCGTCCTGCGGGGCGTCACGGACGCGCGCTTCCCGGTACAGGTCCGGCACGGTTCGGCGATGCCCGAGCACATCGTCCGCGCGCTGCTGGCCGTCGGTCTGGACGCCACCGAGGGCGGCCCGGTCTCGTACTGCCTGCCGTACAGCCGTACGCCGCTGCGCGAAGCGGTCGCCGCCTGGCAGCGCAGCTGCGAACTGCTGGCCTCGACCCGGGAGTACGGGGCCGAACCGCACCTGGAGACCTTCGGCGGCTGCCTGATGGGCCAGCTCTGCCCGCCGAGCCTGCTGATCGCGGTCAGTGTGCTGGAGGCGCTCTTCTTCCGGCAGCACGGGCTGACCTCCGTCTCGCTGAGCTACGCCCAGCAGGCCGACCCGCGCCAGGACGAGGAGGCGCTCACCGTCCTCGGGAGGCTGGCCGGGGAACTGCTGCCGGACGTCGACCACCACGTCGTGCTCTACGCCTACATGGGGGTCTTCCCGCGCTCGCCCGGCGGGGCCCGGCTGCTGCTGGAGGACTCCGCCCGGCTGGCGGTGCGGGCCGGCGCCGCCCGGCTGATCGTCAAGACCACCGCCGAGGCGCACCGGATACCGACGGTGGGGGAGAACGTCCGGGCGCTGGAGACCGCCGCCGCGGCAGCCGCCGCCGAGCGCTCCCGCCCGGCGCCGGTCGCCCTGCCCCGCCCGCACGCAGCCGGCCGCCCCGACGGCCCGGACGTCGCCGACACCGGTATCGAGGCGGAGGCGCGGGCGCTGATCGGCGCCGTGCTGGAGCTGGACGCGGACGTCGGCCGGGCGCTGGTCCGCGCCTTCGCCGCCGGCTACCTGGACGTCCCCTACTGCCTGCACCCCGACAACGCCGGCCGGGCCCGCACCTCGCTGGCGCCCGACGGCCGCCTGCTCTGGTCGAGCGTCGGCTCGATGCCGATCGCCGGCCTCGCGGACGACGGCCCGCGTCCGCCGATCCTCGGCTCGGCCGGACTGATCTCGGCGCTCTCCCACGTCCAACGGACCTACGACGACCGCGCCGCCGACCCGTCCGCGCTCGCCGCGTCCGCGGTTGCCCCGTCCGCGGTCGCCCCGGCCTCCGGTGCCGCCCCCGGCCCGCCCCGTACGCCCGTACCGCCGCCCACGACGCCCACGACGCCCACGCCACGACGAGAGTTGGGACTGACCACATGACCACCGACGGGCACACGGCCCCCGCCGCCGCACCGATCCCGGACCCCGGGCGCCACCTGACCGCCCCGGCCACCCGCAGCGCGCTCCGGATCCAGCACCAGCTCCTCTTCGCCGCCCGCGAGTTCCTGCGCGGCCGGGGCTTCACCGAGCTGCTGCCGCCGATCATCGGGCCGGTCACCGACCCCGGCTCGCGCGGATCCAAGCAGGTCGACGTCGACTTCTACGGCCACCGCTACAAGCTGATGACGAGCGCCATCCTCTACAAGCAGGCCTCCCTGCTGGCCTTCGACAAGATCTTCTGCATCGCCCCCAACGTCCGGCTGGAGCCGCTGGAGACCGCCGGCACCAGCCGCCACCTGGCCGAGTTCCACCAGCTCGACGTGGAGATGGCGGGCGCGAGCAGGGACGATGCCGTACGGCTCGTCGAGGAGCTCGTGGTGCACATGGTCGACAGCACGGTCCGCGAGCTCCCCAAGGAGTTCGCCGAACTCGGGCGTGACACCGCCGCGTTCACCGAGCTGCTGAAGGGCTCCTTCGGCCGGATGGGGCACGCCGAGGCCGTCGCGGAGCTCCGGGGTCTCGGCCACCCGCAGAGCCCCGACGCCGAACTCGACTGGGACGGCGAGGCGTTGCTCTCCGCCCAGCGGGACCGGCCGTTCTTCGTCACCGACTACCCCAAGGGCTCGCGCGGCTTCTACGACCGGGAGGACCCCGAACGGCCCGGCCTGCTGAAGAACTTCGACCTGATCGCCGCCGAGGGCTACGGCGAGCTGTGCAGCGGCAGCCAGCGCACCAACGACTACGCGGAGATCGTCACCCGGATGCGGGAGACCGGCGAGAACCCGCAGAAGTACCGCTGGTACCTCGACCTGGTCCGCGAGGGCGTGCCCGGCAGCGCCGGCTTCGGTATCGGCGTCGAGCGGCTGACCCGCTACGTCGCCGGGCTGGACGCGGTCTGGCAGGCCAGCGCCTTCCCGAAGCTGGCCGGGGTGGTGTCGCCGTGAGCGACCTGTCCGCGCCCGGCTTCCCCGAGGAGGAGGTCCGCCGCCGCGCCCGGGCCGGTGCGGCCGCTGCCTTCCCGCCGCCCGGCGAGTACGGCCGGGTCCTGTTCGGCGCGGAGCGCGGCGGTGACCTGCGGTCCGACGGTGAGCGCGATCCGCTCGACGCCCTGCGGATCACCCCGCCGGTCCTCATGCCGCAGCGGCTCGCCCGGCTGATCGACCTCGGCCGCGAGCCCGACTACCGCGACGTCGAACTGGTCACCGCCATAGGCGGTTTCACCTCGTCCCTGCCGGTGTACGTGTCGGCGCTCGGCTCCACCCGGGCGGCCGGCGGCGACCTCGGCCTCGCGCTCAGCCGGCAGGCCGGTGTGCTCGGCCTCCCCATGGTGATCGGCGAGAACATCGTCCCCGTGAACGGCTACGGCAGGCAGGGCGAGGCAGCGGACCGGGCACTCCTCGGCCGCCTGCGCGCCTACGCCGGGCAGCTGCCCGACGGGCGGGGCGGGGTCGCCGTCCAGCAGTCCACCGAGGACGCCGACGCCGAGGTGTGGAACCTCGTCTACAGCGACCCGGCGGCGCTGCCGCTGCTCGAATCCGGTCGGCTGGCCTTCGAGTTGAAACTCGGCCAGGGGGCCAAGCCGGGCCTCGGCGGGATGACCGTCCTGGACGCCGACGCGGCCGCCCGGGTCGGCGACCGGTACGGGCTGGACGACGTCTTCGGCGACGGCCGCGTGCTGCGCTCCAGTACCCCCGGCACCTTCACGGCCGAGATCCTGCGCCAGCAGATCCGGCTCATGCGCAACAACTTCCCCCGGGCCCGGGTCTGGGTGAAGCTGCCCCCCGGCCGGGACGTCGCCGAGGCGGCCCGGGTGGCCGCCGAGGCGGGCGCGGACGCCGTCACCGTCGACGGCGCCGAGGGCGGCACCGGCTGGGCCCCGGAGGCCTTCCCGGCCCAGGTCGGCCTGCCGCTCGCGGAGTGCCTGCGCCGGCTGGCCGCCGCCGGGCCGCCGCCGTGCCTGCTGGTCTCAGGACGGATGTGGGAGGGCGGCCGGGCGGTGAAGAGCCTGGCCCTCGGCGCCCGCGCGGTGGGACTGGGCCGGGCGGCGCTGCTCGCCGCGGCCGAGGACCCGCAGGCCGGGCTGATCCGTTTCACGGAATGCCTCGCGCTCGAACTCCGACTGCTGATCAGTGCGCTCGGAAAATACGCTCCGGACGCGCTCGACCGGGACGACGTCTGGTCCCCGGAATTCCCTGTGATTCCCGCCGCCGGATAACCGGAAAGGCATTCTTCCCCAGCCCGCCGAGGCGCCCGTGCGCGCCTCGGCGGGCTGTCCTGTCTGCGGCTTCGAGGCCCGCCATGCCTTTCGCCGAGCGGCAGTTGAAACTGCCGATCGCCTTCCGGGGAATCTGCCGATCGGCCCGGAAGTGCAGCCCTATCGTCGAGACGACTACCCGCAGCGTCGTTAATTCATCGGGGTTGGATGATGGAATCTCGCGGTTTTCCCTTCATATCCGTCGCACGCCGGTTCCCGGACCGCCCGGCCCTGAGGCTCGGCGCCCGGACCGTTGCCTACCGGGAGCTGGACGAGCTGAGCGGCGCCCTCGCCGCCCGGATCGCCGCCCGGACCGGGCCCGGCGCGACGGTGGCCGTCACCGGCCGGGACCGGCTCGACCACGTGGTCGGCCTGCTCGCCGCGCTCCGCGCCGGTGCCACCTACCTGCCGCTGGACCGGGAGGCGCCCGAGGAGCGCAACCGCTGGATCCGTGAGGACGCCGGCGCCGCCCTCGCCTGCACCGACGGTGAACTGGTCGGCGCCGACGGCCCCACGGGACCGGCGGACGGCCCCGAGGGGCGCCCCGCGGACGGCCCGGACGGCGGCCCCTGGCCGGACAGCGGAGCGGGCTCCGCCGCGGGTTACCTCATCTACACCTCCGGCACCACCGGCCGCCCCAAGGGCGTGCACGTCCCCCTCGCCGCGCTGACCGGTCACCTGGCCGCCGCGGTCGAGTGCTTCGGCCTCACCGAGGACGACGTGGTGCTGCACTTCGCCCGCCCCACCGTCGACGTGGCCGTCGAGCAGGTGCTCACGGCCCTGTCGGCCGGCGCCTGCATCGTCGTACCGGAGGAGCAACTCCTGGCCCCTGCTGCCCTGCTGGAGCTGCTGGACGCCGAGGGGGTCACCGTCGCCAACCTCGCCGCCGGCTACTTCCAGGAAGTGGTCGCCGCACTGCGCGAGGACGCCCGTCCGCCGCGCACCCTCCGCCTGATGATCTCCGGCAGCGACCGGCTCCACCCGGACGCCGCCGACCGCTGGCGGGCCGCCACCGGTGTCCCGCTGCTCAACGCCTACGGGCCCACCGAGACCGTCGTCACCGCCACCGTCCACGAGCCGGCCGGCGCGGCCGACGGTGAGGCCGACACCGTCCCGATCGGCCGCCCGCTCGGCGGCCGCCGCGCCTACGTGCTGGACGAGCGGCTGCGGCCGGTGCCGCCCGGCAAGCCCGGCGAGCTGTACCTCGGCGGGCCGGTGCTGGCCTCCGGCTACCACGGCCGCCCGGCCCTGACCTCGGGCCGGTTCGTGGCGGACCCCTTCGCACCGGAGCCGGGCGCCCGGATGTACCGCACCGGCGACGTCGTCCGCCGGTCCGGCACCCACGCCCCGCTGGAGTTCGTCGGCCGTACGGACCACCAGGTGAAGGTCCGCGGCTACCGGGTCGAGCCCGGCGAGATCGAGCAGGCGCTGGCCGGCCACCCGGACGTCGCCGCGGCGGTCGTCGTGGCGTACGAGGGCCGGCTCGCCGCCTACGTGACCGCCGCCGCCGGCGCCACCGGCGGCAGTGCCCCCGACCCGGCCGGGCTGCGCGCCCACCTTGCCGAGCGGCTCCCCGAGCACATGGTCCCCGCGACCGTCACCCCGTTGGACGCCTTCCCGCTGACCGCCGGCGGCAAGGTGGACCGGGCGGCACTGCCCGAGCCCCGGGCCGAGGCCGCCGCGCCGTCCACCGTCCACCGCCCGCCCCGCACTCCGGCCGAGCAGCTGATCGCCGCGGTCTGGGCCGACGTACTCGGTGTGTCCGAGGTCGGCGCCGACGACAACTTCTTCCACCTGGGCGGGGATTCCCTCACCGCCGTGCGCGTGGTCGGCCGCGTCTTCGACGTGTTCGGCTTGATCTCCCCCTACACCATCTTCGACGCGCCCACCCTCGCCGAGTTCGCCGCCGCGGTCACCGCAGCCCCGGACGACGGCGAGCGCCCGGCGCTGGAGCGCACCGGTGCCACCGAGGCGCCGCTGGCGAACTTCCAGCGCGGGCTGTGGTTCCTGGACCAGTGGAACCCGGGCGCGCCCACCTACATCGTGCCCTGGGTGTTCCGCTTCGACGGGCCGGTCGACCCGGAGCTGCTCCGCCGCGCCCTGGCCGGCGTCGTCGACCGGCACGCAGCGCTGCGCACCACCTTCGAGCTGGGCGAGGACGGCCCCCGGCAGGTGGTCCACCCCTCCGCGGAGCTGCCGTTCACCGTCGAGGAGACCACCGCCGCGGCGCTGGACGGCCGGCTCGCCGAAGCCGCGCTGGTGCCCTTCGACCTGGAGGCCGGCCCGCTGGTCCGCGCCCACCTCTACCGCACCGGCGACACCTCCACCCTGCTGCTGCTCTGCCACCACATCGTCTGGGACGAGGGGTCCCTGCCCGTCCTGGAGGCCGAACTGGCCGCCCTGTACGAGTCCCTGGCCTGCGGCCGGCCCGCCGCCCTGCCCGAACTCGCCGTCCAGTACGCCGACTACAGCACCTGGCAGCACAGGGACGGCACCGCCGAGCGGCAACTCGACCACTGGCGCGAGCACCTGCGCGGCGCGCCCACCGAGGCCGTCCTCCCCACCGACCGGCCCCGCCCCGAGCTCCAGGCCTTCCGCGGCGCCTGCCACCGCTTCGCGATGCCCCGGCCGGTCGCCGAGTCCGTCCGGGCACTGGCCCGCAGCGAGGACGCGACCCCGTTCATGGTGCTGCTCGCCGGGCTCGCCCTCACCCTCCACCGCCGGACCGGCCGGCGCGACCTGGTGCTCGGCTCCCCGGTGAGCGTCCGCGGCCGCGCCGAACTCGACGCGCTGATCGGCTACTTCGTCAACCTGCTGCCGCTGCGCGTCCGGATCGACGAGGGCACGGACTTCCGCGACCTGGTCCGGCACGTCCGCGAGGTGGCCATCGACGGCTACCGCCACCAGGAGGCGCCGTTCGACGCCATCGCGGCCGCCGCCATGGAGGAGCGTCCCGACGACCGGACCGACGACCGCAACCCGCTCTGCCAGGTGCTGCTGGAACTGCACCCCTTGGACGACCGCCCGCTGACCATCGGCGGCACCCCGGTCACCCGCGAGCTGCACTCCAACCCCGTCTCCCGCTTCGACCTGTCGATCTCCGTCGACGACCGCGGCACCGACTTCACCGGCCGCTTCGAATACGACTCCGACCTGTTCGACCCGGCCACCATGGCCGAACTGTGCGAGGCCTGGCTCGGCACCCTCGCCACCGCCGTCGAGGCCCCCGTGCACACGCTGTTCGAGGACCGGGCCGCCCGCGCCCCGCACGCCCCCGCCCTGGTCTGCGGCGAGGAACGCCTCGACTACGGCGCGCTGAACGAGCGCGCCAACCGCCTCGCCCACCACCTCGGTGCCCTGGGCATCGGCCGCGGCGACACCGTGGCCGTCCTCGTCGAGCGAGGACCGGACCTGGTGGTCGCCCTGCTCGCCGCGCTGAAGGCCGGCGCCGCCTACACCCTCCTCGACCCGGACTTCCCGGCCGAGCGGCTGGCCGGCGCGGTCGCCGACAGCGCCGCCGCCCTGCTGATCACCCACCGCGACACGAGCCCGCCCTTCCCCGTCGCCCGCCACCTCGACCTGGACGCCGAGGCCGCCTCCGTCGCGGCCCGCCCCGGCCATGACCCTGGCCTGCCGGTCACCGGCACCGACCTCGCCTGCGTGATGTTCACCTCCGGCTCCACCGGCCGCCCCAAGGGCGTCGCCGTCCCGCACCGCGCGCTCACCGCCACCTACCTCGGCCAGGACTACGCCCGCTTCGGCCCCGACGAGGTGTGGCTCCAGTGCTCCCCGGTCTCCTGGGACGCCTTCGCCCTGGAGCTGTACGGCGCGCTCGCCTTCGGCGGGGTGTGCGTGCTCCAGCCCGGCCAGCGGCCCGACCCGCAGGCCGTCACCGCACTCACCCGCCGTCACGGCGTCACCCAACTCCAGCTCTCCGCGAGCCTGTTCAACTTCCTGCTGGAGGAGTTCCCGGAGACCTACGACGACCTCAAGGTGGCCTTCACCGCCGGCGAGCGGGCCTCCGTCACCCACGTCGGTAAGGCCCTCGACCAGTACCCGGACCTGGTCGTCGCCAACGGCTACGGCCCCGTCGAGAGCCTCGGTCTCACCACCTGCCACCGCGCCACCCCCGAGGATGCCGCCGGCGCCTCCATCCCGATCGGCCGGCCGCTGCACGGCAAGGCCGTCCACGTCCTCGACGAGCGGCTGCGACCCGTCCCCGACGGCACCACCGGCGAGCTGTACGCGGCCGGCGGCGGGCTCGCCCTCGGATACGTCGGCCGGCCCGGGCTGACCGCCGAGCGCTTCGTCGCCTCCCCGTTCGGCGCACCCGGCGAACGCCTCTACCGCACCGGAGACCTCGGCCACCGGACCGCGGAAGGGATCCTGGAGATCACCGGCCGGATCGACGACCAGGTGAAGATCCGCGGCTTCCGCGTCGAGCCCGGTGAGATCGAGGACGCGCTCACCCGCCACCCGGCCGTGGCCGAGGCCGCCGTCACCGTCCACGAGCCCGCTCCGGGCGACCGCCGTCTCGCCGCGTACGTCACCGCCGCCACCGGAGCGCAGGCGCCCGACCCGGACGCGCTGCTCGACCACCTGGCGGGGCTGCTGCCCGAGCACATGGTGCCCGCCACGCTCGACGTACTGGACGCGCTGCCGCTCAACCAGAACGGCAAGGTCGACCGGCGTGCCCTGCCCGCCCCGGCCGAGCGCCGCGCCGCCGCCCCGGCCGACCCGCTCGACCGGGACCAGCGGCTCGTCGCCGACGCCGTGCGCGAGGTCCTGAAACTGGCCGACGACCTCGGCCCGGACGCCGACTTCTTCCGGATCGGCGGCAACTCGCTGGCCGCCGTACGGGTCGCCATGCGGCTCTCCCGGGAGACCGGCACCCGGGTCCCGCCGCAGGTGGTCTTCCGCGCCCGGACCGTCGCAGCCATCGCCGAACGGCTGGCCGCGCGATGACGCGCCACCCGGCCCGCCGGTCCGCCGACGGGTCGGCCGACGAGTCCGTCGGCCGACCCGTGACCCGACCCGTGACCCGGTCCGTGACCCGGTCCGTGACCCGGTCCGTCAGCCCGCCCGTCCGACCGAAGGGAACGAGGCCGTGAGCCCGTCCGCCGACCTGCCCGCCGCGCCGCCGACCCGCCCGTCGGCCGGGCCCGCCGCCCTCCCCGCCGACGCGGCCTCCGGGCCGCCCGCCGGCCCGGTCCGTACCGCCCCGGTCACGGGCCTCCAACGCGGCCTCTGGTTCCTCGACCGGTGGAACCCGCAGGCCGCCACCTACACCACCCCCTGGACCTACGACGTCACCGGCCCGCTCGACCTCGTACGGCTCCGCCGGGCGCTGGACGCGGTCAGCGCCCGGCACGAGGCGCTGCGCACCACCTTCACCCTGCACACCGACGGCCCGCGCCAGCACATTCACGCCGCCCTCCCCGTGCCCCTGGCCGTCACCGACCTGCTCGAACTGCCGGAGCACCAACGAGCCGAACGTGCGGCGCAGTTGATCGCCGAGCGGGCGGCCGAGCCCTTCGACCTGGCCACCGGACCACTGCTGCGCGCCGAGGCCTTCCGGCTCGCGGAGGACCGCACCACGCTCCTGTTCACCGTCCACCACATCGTCTGGGACGGCTGGTCCGCCGAGCTCTTCGACCACGAACTCGCCGAGCTGTACCGCGCGTCCGCCGAGCACCGGACCCCCGTCCTGCCGGCGCTCACCACCCAGTACGCCGACTGGGCCGAGGAGGAGCAGCACACCTCCTACGAGGAGCACCTCGCCCACTGGAAGCAGAGCCTCGACGGCGCCCCCACCCTGCTGGAACTGCCCGGCGACCGGCCCCGGCCCGCCGAGCGCAGCCAGCGCGGCGCCACCGAGCCGTTCGACCTCGCCCCCGGCACCGCAGCCCGGGTACGGGAACTCGCCGAACAGGAGGGCGTCACCCCGTACACCGTTCAACTCGCCGCCTTCGCCCTGCTGATGGGCCGCTGGACCGGCCGCGACGACCTGCTCGTCGGCACCCCCGTCACCACCCGGAGCCGCCCCGAACTCGCCGACCTGCTGGGCTACTTCGTCAACCTGCTACCGCTGCGCGTCCGGCTCGCACCCGACGCCACCTTCCGCGGGCTGCTCGCCGACCTCCAGGACACCGCCTTCGACGCCTTCGGCTACCTCGACGTCCCCTTCGACCAGCTCGTCGACCTGCTCGGCACCACCCGGACCCCGCAGCACCCGCCCCTGGTCCAGGTCGTGTTCGGCGCCCACACCGAGGACCCCGCCCCGCTCGACCTCGGCGCCGCGGTCACCGCCCGCCGCACCGTCCGCTCCAACGGCACAGCCAAGTTCGACCTCACCTGGTCCGTCTTCGAGGACACCGGCGGCGGGACCCTGCGCGGCGAAGCCGAGTACAGCACCGACCTGTTCGACGCCGGCACCGTACGCCGCCTCGCCGCCGACTACGCCGACCTGCTGGGCGCCGCCCTCGCCGACCCCGACGCCACCGTGTTGCGGCTCACCTCCGCCGGGCAGCCGCACCGCCCCGCACGGCTCGACCCCGGCCACTGCCTGCACCACCTCTTCGAGCGCGCCGCCGACGCCCACGGGGACCGGCCCGCCGTGAGCGACCCGGGCGGCACCCTCGACTACGCCGAACTCGACCGCCGCGCCAACCGGCTGGCCCACACCCTGCTCGCCCGCGGCGTCCGCCCCGGCGACCGGGTCGGCCTGCTGCTGGAACGCACCGCCGCCGTGCCGACCGCCATCCTGGCCGTCCTCAAGACCGGCGCCGCCTACGTACCGGTCGACCTGGCCGCCCCGGCCGACCGGGCGGCCCTGGTCTTCGGCGACACCGCCGTCTCCCTGGTCCTCACCGACCGGCCCGACCGCGCCCCGGACGGCCCGTGGCAGACCCTCGACCTCGACGCCGACGCGGCGGAGGTCGCCGCCCACCCGGCCGTCCGGCCCCCCGTCGCCGGCCGCCCCGGCGACATCGCCTACCTCATCTTCACCTCGGGCTCCACCGGCCGCCCCAAGGGGGTTGCCGTGGCGCACGAGCACGTCAGCCGCCTCCTCGACTCCGGCCGGACCCACTTCGGCTTCGGCCCGGACACGGTCTGGACGCTCTTCCACAGCTACGCCTTCGACTGGACGGTCTGGGAGCTGTGGGGCGCGCTGCTGCACGGCGGCAGCCTGGTCGTCGTACCCCACCTCACCAGCCGCTCGCCCGACGATTTCGCCGGCCTGCTCGACGAGGAACGGGTCACCCACCTGTGCCTGACCCCCTCGGCGCTGCGCCAGCTCGAACCGGCCCTGCGCCGCCACCCCCGCGCCCTGCCCGACCTGCGGTGGATCATGCTCGGCGGCGAGGCGCTCGACCCCGGCGTGGTCCAGCGCTGGCACGGCCTCGACCCGCTGCCGCCCGCCCGGCTCTGCAACCTCTACGGCATCACCGAGACCACCGTCCACGTCACCCTCCACGACGTCGCCGAGGGCGGTGCGGGCTTCGAACGCAGCCTCGTCGGCGCACCCATGCCGCACCTCACCGCATTCGTCCTGGACGACTGGCTGCGCCCCAGCCCGCCCGGGGTGCCCGGCGAGCTGTACATCGGCGGCGGCAGCCTCGCGCACGGCTACTGGGGCCGCCCCGGCCTCACCGCCGGCCGCTTCGTCGCCGACCCGTACGGCCCGCCCGGAGCCCGGCTCTACCGGACCGGCGACGTCGCCCGGAGACTGCCCGACGGCGGGCTGGAGTACGTCGGCCGGGCGGACTTCCAGGTGAAGCTGCGTGGCTTCCGCATCGAGCTCGGCGAGATCGAGAACGCCGTCGCCGCGCACCCCGAGGTGGACGCCTGCGTCGTCACCGTGCACGACGACCGGCTCGCCGCGTACGTCACCGGGCGCTCCCCGGACGGACCCGCGGAGCTGCGGGCCTTCCTGGGCCGCTCGCTGCCCGAGTACATGGTCCCGGCCAGTGTCACCGTCCTGGACGCGCTGCCGCTCACCGTCAACGGCAAGGTCGACCGGGCCGCGCTGCCCGACCCCGACCGGGCCGCGCCCGGGGCGGCCGGCCGGCACGTCGAGCCGCGCACACCGGAGGAGGAGCTGTTCGCCGGGGTCTGGACGGAGGTCCTCGGTGTCGGCGGGATCGGCGTCCACGACGACTTCTTCCACCTCGGCGGGGACTCCATCCGCGCCGTCCAGCTCGCCGGCGCCCTGCACGACCGCGGCTGGCAGGTCACCCTGCGGGACGTCTTCAACGCGCCGACCGTCGCCGAACTCCTGCCGCTGGCCCGCCCGGTGGCCGCCGACCCCGCCGGCGACCGGCCGTTCGCACTGATCGCCGAGGAGGACCGGGCCGAGCTGCCGCCCGGGATCGTCGACGCCTACCCGATGGTCTCGATGCAGCTCTCCATGGTCTTCCACATGGAAGTCGCCGGCGGCACCGACAGCTACCACAACGTCAACTCCTACCGGATCGCCGGCGACCTCGACGAGAGCGCGCTGCGCCGCTCGGTCGAGGAGGCCATGGCCCGCCACGCCGTCCTGCGCACCGGCCTCGACCTCTCCGGCTACGGCGAACCGCTCCAGCTCGTGCACGGCTCGCTGCCCGTGCCCGTCGAGTTCGCGGACCTGCGGGGAGCGGACGCGGCCGAGCAGGACGAAACGGTCCGCGCGGTCTTCGAGCACCACCGCGACCGGCCCTTCGACCTCGCCGAACCGCCGCTCTTCCGGGTCACCGTCCAGCGGCTGGCCGACGACGCCTTCCAGCTCACCATCTCCGAGCACCATGCCATCCTCGACGGCTGGAGCTTCACCTCCCTGCTCACCGAGATCCTCGAACGGCACACCGCGCTCGCCGCCGACCCGGCCTCCGAGCCGACCCCGCCGCCGCGCACCGCGTTCCGGGACTTCGTCGCCGTGGAACGCGAGGCCGCCGCAGACCCGGACTCCCTGGCGTACTGGCGGAGCCGGCTCGACGGCGCCACCGGCCAGCTGTGGCCCGGCAGCGAGGACGTCCACGAACTGCCGCGCACGGTGGAGCGGGTGCTGCCCGACGCCCCCGGGCAGCTGCGCAGGGTCGCGGACGCGCTCGCCGTCCCGGTCAAGTCGGTCGCGCTCGCCGCGCACCTGTACGCGCTGGCCGAGATCACCGGGCGCCGGCGGGTCACCACCGGGCTGGCGATGAACGGCCGGCTGGAACGGCTCGGCGGGACCGAGGTGTACGGGCTGTTCCTCAACACGGTCCCGCTGGTCGCGGAGCCGGACGGGGACGACCTGGCCGCGCTGGTACGGCACGTGCACCGGGAGGAGCTGGACATGATGCCGCACCGCCGGGTGCCGTTCGCCCGGCTGGCGCGGTTGATGGCCGACACCGCGCTGGACAGCCAGTTCGGCTACCTGCGGTTCCATGCGCTGGGACGGCTGAGCGCGGCCCGGATCGAGGACGGCCGGATCGGCTGCGAGCCGACGCTGCGGCACGAGCCCAACAGCTTCGCCTTCGGCGCCTCGCTGATCCAGGACCCGGTGTCGCAGCGCGTACTGCTCGCCGTGGACCACCAGCGGGCGGTGGTGGACGACGCCGCGGCGGAGCGCTTCATCGACGCCTACACGGAAGCCCTGACCCGCCTGTCGGCCCGGGCCTGATCCGCCGGCGGCGGCACGGCCGGGCCGGACACGGCGCAAGCCGTGTGCCACCGGCCGGGTCCCGCCGCTCCGACTCCGGGCGGGGCCCGGAAGCCGCGCACCCGTCCGGCAGACCCGGCCGGCTCCGCCCTGCGGAGGGTGATGCGGCCGGGGCGCGGTGCCCCGCCCGTGATCGGACCCGGAACCGTCGGCGGTGCCCCGTCGACCCGGCCGAGCCGGACCGGCCCCCGCCGACCGCCTGTGCGGAGGGTGGCCCCGGCCCGACCGGCCGTTGGCCGCACGGTTGGACCGGGGCGGGGAACCCCCTCCGGGGCAAAGCCCGTCGGCTTCGCCGGGTGGCGGATCCGGTACCCCGGCCGCGCGGGCTGCGCGTGGGGCCGGTCCGGTCCTCGTCGCCGGGGCAGGCGGAGCCGGTAGTCCGGCCGCCTGTGCCGTCGGTGGCGCCGGCCCCTCGGGGCGCTGGCCGCACGGCCGGGCCGGAGAGCGGAACCCCGACCGGGGCAGCGTCCCGTCGGCTCCGCCGGGGCAGGCGGAGTCGGTAGTCCGGCCGCGCGGGCTGTGCGCGGTGCCGGTCCGGTCCTCGGCGGGGCGACGGCCCGAAGGGCCGGCCCGGGGTACGGGGGCCGGTCAACGGCCTCCGGGCCGAGGCCACCCGCCGCACGAGCGGTCGCGGTACCGGCTCCTGCGGGGTGCCGCCCCGGCGGGCAGGACCGGCTCCGGCTGGGCGCCGGACCCGACCCGGGCCCGGAGCCGTTGGCCGAAACCGTCCGCACCACGGCCGGGCCCGAGGCCGTTGGCCGAACGGCCCGCACCACAGCGTGACCCATCCACCTCGCAGCACCCGACCAACGAGGAGTTCCGCATGACCACCTTCGCCGAGCCGTCCACCCTCACCGCCGACCTGTCGGCCCGGCTGCGCGGTGTCGTCGCCGCGCACCCCGGGCGGGTCGCCGTGCACGCCGTGGACGGGAGTCTCGACTTCGCCGAGCTGGACCGCCGTACCGCCGCACTGGCCCGCGCCCTCCGGGCGGCCGGGGTGCGGCGGGGGGACCGGGTCGGGGTGCACCTCGCCCGTACCGCCGACCTGCCGGTCGCGCTGCTCGCGACCTGGCGGGCCGGCGCCGCGTACGTCCCGCTCGACCCGGCCTACCCGGCCGAGCGGATCGCGTTCATGGCCGCCGACGCCCGCCTCGCCGCCGTGGTGAGCGCCGACGCCGAGCCTCCCGTACCGGCCGGCGTGCCGGTGCTCCGCCCGACCGCCGACGCCGGCGCCCGCGACACCGGCGCCCCGTTCACCCCGCACCCGCTCGACTCCGCCTACGTCATCTACACCTCCGGCTCCACCGGCCGCCCCAAGGGCGTCGAGGTCCCGCACGGCGCCGTCGCCGACCTCGTCGCCGCCCTGGAACTCAGCGGTGCCTACCGCCCGGAGCCGGGCGTCGTCGCCTGGAACGCCAGCGTCTCCTTCGACGCCTCCGTCCAGCAGTGGATCCGGATCTGCCGCGGCGACACCCTGGTGGTGGTCGACGACGCGCAGCGGGCCGAACCGGCCCGCCTCGTACGGCTGCTCGCCGAGCACGGTGTCACCGACCTGGACCTGACCCCCTCGCACTGGCAGCTGCTGCGCGAGCCGCTGGCCGGCGCCCGCGTCCCCCGCCTGTTCATGGGCGGCGAGCCCGTACCGGCCCGGACCTGGCGCGAACTGGCCGACGCCCGTATCGACGCCCTCAACCTCTACGGCCCCACCGAGTGCACCGTCGACGCGATCACCACCCCGATCACCGGCCCCGGCCCGCACCTGGGCGAACCGCTCCCCGGCGTGCGCGCCTACCTGCTGGACCGCCGTCTCGCCCCGGTGACGGGCGCCGGCGCCGTCGGCGAGCTGTACCTGGCCGGGCCCGGCCTCGCGCACGGCTACCCGGGCCACCCGGGCCTGACCGCGGGCCGGTTCACCGCGGACCCGTTCGCCACCGAGCCCGGCGCCCGGATGTACCGCACCGGCGATCAGGCGCGCCGCTCCGCCGACGGCCTGCTGGAGTACGTCGGCCGCGTGGACCGCCAGGTCAAGCTGCGCGGCTTCCGCGTCGAGCTCGGGGAGGTCGAGCACGCGCTGGGCGCCCTTCCCGCTGTCACCGCGGCCGCCGTCACCCTGCACGAGGCCGCCCCCGGGGACCACCGCCTGGCCGGCTTCGTGACCGGCGCGGACCTCCGCCCGGCCGACCTGCTCGCCGAGCTTCGCCGGACCCTGCCCGCCCACCTGGTGCCGTCGACCGTGACCGTGCTGGACGCCCTGCCGCTCACCCCGAACGGCAAGGTCGACCACGCCGCCCTGCCCGCCCCGACGGCGCCGACCGCCGCGCAGGCCGCGCAGGGCGGGGTGGACGAGCAGGTCGCCGAGGTCTGGCGCACCGTGCTCGGGGTCCCCGACATCGAGCAGACGGACGACTTCCTCTCCCTCGGCGGCCACTCGCTCGCCGCCCTGCGCGTCGTCCACCTGCTGCGCCGCAGGCTCAACGTCGAGCTCCAGCTCCGCGACCTGCTGGACGCGGCCGACCTGGCCGGCTTCACCGCCGCGGTCCGGCGCGCCGCCTCGGCCGGCCCGGCCGCCGCCCGCCCCGCCCTCACCGCCCGCCGCGAGGCCGTCCGATGAGCACCGTCACTCCTCCCGCGCGCACCGCCCGCCCCCGGGTCGAGGGCGACTGGCTGTTCGTCCCCGTGCCCCAACCCCACCGTCCCGTGCGGCTGTTCTGCTTCCCGCACGCCGGCGGCGACGCCACCGCCTACACGCCGCTCGCCCGTGCCCTGGCCCCCGTGGCCGAGGTCTGGGCGCTGCGCCCGCCGGCCCGGGGCGGCCGCAGCCGGCACCCGATGCCGCCCGACTTCGACACCCTCGTCGGCGCCGTCTCCGAGGCCCTTGCCCCGCACCTGACCGGCGGCGAGGGCGGCCGGTTCGCCTTCTACGGCCAGAGCTTCGGCGCGCTGCTCGCCTACGAGGTCGCCCGCGCGCTCCCTGCCGACCGCCGACCCGAGCTGGTGGTCGCGGTGGGGGCGCCCAGCCCCGCCGAGTGGACCGCACGCGAGACCCGGGACCTGGACGCGTCCGAACTCCTCCGGCTCACCGGCCTGGACGAGTCCGTCCGGGCCCATCCGGACCTGGCCGAACTCGCCCTCGGTGCCATCCGCGCCGACCTTGCCGTCAGCGCCACCTACCGCCACCGTCCGCACGCGCCGATCGGCTCCGCCATCCACGCACTGGCCGGTGCGCAGGACCCGATGCTCGCCACCACCGGCCTCACCGGCTGGGCCGCGCACACCCGCGGCGCCTTCGGCCACCGCGTCGTCCCCGGCGGGCACCTGCTCGCCACCGTCGACCGGTCCGGCCCGGCCGACCTCCTGGCCTCTCTCCTCACCCCTCTCCCGGCGGCGGACCGCCGGGTGCCCGCCGCGCCCCACCACGCCCCCAGGGAGCAGTGATGCTGACCACCGCCACCGCCACCGCCACCGCCACCGCCGCCAGCGCGCACGCCGACACCGCCGCCCGCACGGCGACCGCCACCGTCGCAGGCAGTGCCGTCGACCTCACCGACCCCGACCTGTGGGCCCGCCCCGACACCCCGGCCCTGATCGCCGAACTGCGCCGCGAAGCCCCCGTCCACCGCACCGAGACCGCCGACGACGGCCCCGTCTGGTCCGTGCTCACCTACCGGGAGTCGGCGGACGTACTGCGCAACGCGGCCGTGTTCAGCTCGGAGTCCGGCTCGCTCCTCGGCTCGGGGGAGGGCAACGTACCGGTCGGCTCGGGCCGGATGATGGCCCTCACCGACCCGCCCCGCCACCGCGAACTGCGCGCGCCCGCCAACCCGTTCTTCTCCAAGGGCGGGGTGCGCGGCGCCGCCCGCTCGATCACCGAACGCGCCGGCGAGCTGTTCGACCGGGCGGTCGAGCAGGGCGACGTGGACCTCGTCGACGTGGTGTCCGCCCTCCCGCTCGCCGTCATGTGCGACCTGCTGGACGTTCCCGAGCAGGACCGCGACATGGTGGTCCGGGTCTGCGACGTGGCCTTCCTCGGCCGCACGCCGGAGGAACGCCGGGCCGGCCACCAGAAGTTGATCCCCTACCTGATGCACCAGGTCATGCTGCGCCGCGCCGACCCGCGCGACGACCTGATCTCCATGATGGCCACGTACAAGGTCGGCGGGCGGCTGCTCCCGATCGAGGACGTGGTGCTCAACCTGGACAACATCGTGGTCGGCGGCGTCCAGACCGTCCGCCACACGGCCGCCATGGGCCTGCACACCCTCGTCCGGCGCCCCGACCTGTGGCGCTCGCTGCAACGCGGCGAGGTGTCCATGGACTCCGCCGTGGACGAGCTCCTGCGCTGGACCTCGGTGGGGCTGCACACGCTGCGCACCGCCACCCGGGACATCGAGCTGGGCGGCCGGCGGATCCGCCGCGGCGACCGCGTCGCGGTCTGGGTGTGGTCCGCCGACCGGGACCCGGAGGCCTTCGAGCAGCCCGAGGAGATCCGGCTCGACCGCTCGCCGAACAAGCACCTCTCGCTGGGCCTGGGCGCCCACTACTGCATCGGCGCCCCGCTGGCCAAGGCCGAGCTGAGCGCCCTGTACACGGCCGCGCTGGAGAAGGCCGCCGTCATCGAGCCGACCGGGCCCGTCACCTACAACCGCTCCATCATCAACTTCGGCCTGGACCACTTCCCCGTCCGCCTCACCCCCCGCTGAGCGTGGAGGACCCGGCAGCGCGGCAACTGCCTCTCACCTGCCGGAGCTTGTGCCGCTCCGGCCCGACCGGCGCCCATACCTTCGAATCGCACCCCAGAGCACCTCTCACTCTACGGAGACCACCATGAGCAACCCGTTCGAGGACGACAACTCCGGCTACCTGGTCCTGGTCAACGACGAGAACCAGCACTCGCTCTGGCCGGTCTGGATCGACGTGCCGGCCGGCTGGACCACCGTCCACGGCGAGGCCGCCCGCCAGGAGTGCCTCGACTGGATCGAGGCCAACTGGACCGACATCCGCCCGGCGAGCCTGCTCGCCTCCATCGACCAGCGGTGAGCGCCGCCATGCCGAACTGGGAGCTGAACCCCGGCCGCCCGGCCCTCGCCCACGTGCCGGCCACCGCCGGCCTCGCCGAGGCCTGCGAGTGGCTGCGCGAGAACGAGACCGCGCTGACCGCCGCCCTGCACGAGCACGGCACGATCTTCCTGCGCGGACTGCCGGTGGCGCAGCCCGCCGACGTCGCCGCCGTCCGCGACGTCCTCATCCCCGAGCCCACCCCGTACCGGGAGAAGGCGACACCGCGCAGCGACTTCGGCGACGGCGTCTTCTCCTCCACGGACCTGCCGCCCGCCCAGTCCATCCGGATGCACAACGAGAACAGCTACACCCTGACCTTCCCCGGCCGGCTGCTCTTCGCCTGCCTGACCGCCCCCGCGACCGGCGGCGCCACCCCGACCGCCGACGTCCGCAAGGTTCTGGCCGCCCTCCCCGACCACCTGGTCGAGCGGGGCCGGACCTCCGGCTGGACGCTCACCCGCACCTACTCGGACTACATCTCCCTCGGCTGGCGCACCGCCTTCGCCACCGAGGACCGCGCCGACGTCGAGCGGTACTGCCGGGAGAACGGCATCGCCTGGGAGTGGCAGCCGGACGGCAACCTGCGCACCAGCCAGCTGCGTTCGGCCACGATCCACCACCCGCAGACCGGCGAGGAGGTCTGGTTCAACCACCTGGCCTTCTGGAACGAGTGGTCCCTCGACCCGGACATCCGGGAGGCCATGGTCGAGGAGTTCGGACCCGAAGGCCTGCCGTTCAACACCGGATTCGGCGACGGCGAACCCCTCTCCCGCGAGGACGTGGACGCCCTCAACGCGGCCTACGACGCCGCCACCGTCCGCGAGACCTGGCAGGTCGGCGACGTGATGCTGGTCGACAACGTGCTCTGCACCCACGGCCGCGACCCGTTCGGCGGAGACCGCAAGATCGCCGTGGCGATGGGTCGCCCCGTAGACCTCTTCGACTGCCGGCCCACGGTGCGCCCGACGACCGCAGTCCCCGCCTGAGGCCCACCCCGCACACCATCCACGCCGTGACGTGAGCAGAGGAAGCACCGTGATCCCGGTTTCGTACGCACAACAGCGTCTCTGGCTGATCGACCAGATCGAAGGGCCGACCGCGCTCTACAACCTGCCCTTCGCGGTCCGCCTGCGCGGCACGCTCGACACCGAAGCGCTGCGCGCCGCGACGGCGGACGTGGTCGCCCGCCACGAGGCCCTGCGCACGGTGTTCCCGGTGGCCGGGGGAGTCCCGGTGCAGCACGTCCTGCCGTCGGCGCAGGCGCCGGTCGCCTTCGACACCGTGGACTGCGCACCGGACGAGTACCCCGCCCTGCGGGACCGGGCCGCCGCCCGCACCTTCGACCTGAGTTCCGAACTGCCCATCCGGGTCACGGTCTTCTCGCTCACACCTCCCGTCCGGCCCGCCACCGGCGAGCCGTCCACCGAGCACGTGCTGCTCGTCGTGCTCCACCACATCGCCGGCGACGGCTGGTCGCTCGGACCGCTGCTGCGCGACCTCGCCACCGCCTACGCCGCCCGCCTCGGCGGCGACGCCCCCGACTGGGAGCCGCTGCCGGTCCAGTACGCCGACTACACGCTCTGGCAGCGCGAACTGCTCGGCGACGAGAGCGACCCCGGCAGCGTGCTGAGCCGCCAACTCGACTACTGGAGAGGGGCCCTGGCCGGCCTGCCCGAGGAGCTGGAGCTGCCGACGGACCGCCCCCGGCCGCCCGCGCCGACCGGGGCCGCCGACGCCGTGCCGTTCAGCTACGGCCCCGACCTGCACGCCGCCTTGGCGGGCCTGGCCCGCAAGCACCGCGCCACCCTGTTCTCCGTCCTCCAGGCCGGACTCGCCGCGCTGTTCACCCGGCTCGGCGCCGGCCCCGACATCCCCCTCGGCACCGGGGTCGCCGGCCGTTCCGACGAGGCCCTGAACGACCTGGTCGGCTTCTTCGTCAACACCCTCGTCCTGCGCACCGACACCTCCGGGGACCCGTCCTTCGCCGAACTCCTCCGCCGGGCCCGGGAAGCCCAGCTCGACGCGTTCGCCCACCAGGACGTGCCGTTCGAGCGGCTGGTCGAGGAGGTCAACCCGGCCCGCTCCCTCGGCCGCCACCCGCTCTTCCAGACCCTCCTCGTGCTCCAGAACCACCAGGAGGGCGAACTCGGCGGCCTGCCCGGCCTGCAGACGCAGCCCGAGGAGCTCGGCCTGCGCGTGGCCAAGTTCGACCTCAACATCGGCATCACCGAGCGGCACACCCCCGACGGCGCCCCCGCAGGCCTGACCGGCTCGGTCGAATACGCCGCCGACCTCTACGACCGCGTCACCGTCACCACCCTGTTCGAGCGCCTGGGCCGGCTGCTGACCGCCGCGGCCGCCGACCCCGAGGCGCCGATCGGCACCCTCGACATCCTCACCCCCGAGGAGTGCCTCCGGCTGCGTGACGAGTGGAACGCCACCGCCGCGCCCGTCCCCGCCGGCTCGCTCCCCGAACTGTTCGAGGCCCAGGCGGCCCGCACCCCCGGCGCGGTCGCGCTCGCCCACGACGGCGGCACCGTCTCCTACGCCGAGCTCGACAGCCGCGCCAACCGGCTCGCCCACCACCTGACCGCCTGCGGCGTCGGCCCGGAGTCCCCGGTCGCGCTGCTGATGGAACGCTCGGTGGACCTGGTCGTCGCCACCCTGGCCGTGCTCAAGGCCGGCGGTTGCTACGTCCCCATGCACGCGAGCCTGCCCCCGGAGCGGATGGCCGCCCTCCTCGCCGACACCGCCGCGCCCGTCCTGCTCACCGACCGCGCCGACCCCGGATTCCCGCACGAAGCCGTCGTGGTCCGCCCCGGCGACGGCAACACCGCCCCGGCGCACGCCCCCGGCGTCCGCGTCCACCCAGACCGGCTCGCCTACGTGATGTTCACCTCGGGCTCCACCGGCACCCCCAAGGGCGTCGCCGTCCGCCACCGCGACGTCGTCGACCTCGCCGCCGACCGCCGCTGGCAGGACGGCCGGCACCGGCGGATCCTGCTGCACTCCCCGCACGCCTTCGACGCCGCCACCTACGAGCTGTGGACACCCCTGCTGTCCGGCGGCACCGTCGTCGTCGCCCCGCCCGGCACCCTGGACGCCGCCGCACTGCACGCCGTCGCCACGCGGCACGAGGTCACCGCCGTCTTCCTCACCAAGGCCCTCTTCGACCTCGTCGCCGAGCAGGCCCCCGAGACCTTCCGCGCCCTGCGGACCGTGTGCACCGGAGGCGAAGCCGCCTCCGGCACCCTCATGCAGCGCGTCCTCGACCACTGCCCCGACCTGCTGCTCGCCCACGTCTACGGCCCGACCGAAGCCACCACCTTCGCCACCCACCACCCTCTCGCCCCCGCCGACCTGACCGGCCCCCGGCCACCCATCGGCGCCCCCCTCGACAACATGCGCGCCCACGTCCTCGACTCCCGGCTCCGGCCCGTCCCGCCCGGCGTCCCCGGCGAGCTGTACGTCGCCGGAGCCGGCCTGGCCCGCGGCTACTGGCGCCGGCCCGCGCTGACCGCCGAGCGCTTCGTCGCCGACCCGTACGCGCCGGGTGAGCGGATGTACCGCACCGGCGACCTGGTCCGCCGCCGCACCGACGGCGCGATCGAGTTCCTCGGCAGGATCGACGGCCAGGTCAAGCTGCGCGGCTTCCGCATCGAGCCGGGCGAGATCGAGGCCGTGCTCTCCGGCCACCCCGCCGTCCGCCAGGTCATCGTGATCCCCCGGGAGGACCGCCCCGGCGACACCCGCCTCGTCGGCTACTGCGCGGTGCCCGGCCACGCCCTCGACGCACAGCACGAACTGGCCGCCGAACTCAAGCAGTTCGCCGCCGCCACCCTCCCCGGCTACATGGTCCCCTCGGTCGTCGTCGTCCTGCCCGCCCTGCCCCTCAACGCCAACGGCAAGGTCGACCGGCGCGCCCTGCCCGCCCCCGAACTCGGCGCCGACACCACCGGCCGCGCCCCCCGCGACGAGCGCGAGCGCGCCCTGTGCACCCTCTTCGGCGAGATCCTCGGCATCGACGACATCACCATCGACGACGACTTCTTCGAACTCGGCGGCCACTCCCTGCTGGCGACCCGCCTGGTCGGCCGGGCCCGCACCGAACTGGGCACCGAGCTCGCCATCGGCGACCTCTTCCAGGCCCCCACCGTCGCCGCCCTCGCCGACCGGCTCGCCGCCGACCCGGCCCGGCCCGCGCTGCGCCCCGAACCCCGGCCCGAGCACCTGCCCGTCTCCTTCGCCCAACGCCGGCTGTGGTTCACGGGCCAGGCCGAAGGCCCCGCCGCCACCTACAACGTCACCCTGGCCCTCCGCCTCACCGGACCGCTCGACGCGAACGCCCTCGAAGGCGCCCTCCGCGACGTCGTCGCCCGCCACGAGAGCCTCCGTACCGTCTTCGGCGAACACGACGGCGTCCCGTACCAGAAGGTCCTGCCCGCGCCCCCGGCCCCGCTGCTCACCGTCACCGACCGCCCCGTCCAGGAGCTGACCGGCCACACCTTCGACCTCGCCGGCGACATCCCCCTGCACGCCTACCTGCGCCCCGAGGCCCCCGACGAGCACGTACTGCTCCTCGTGATGCACCACATCGCCAGCGACGGATGGTCCCTGCGGCCCCTCTTCCGCGACCTCGCCGACGCCTACACCGCCCGGCTCGGCGGCCGGACGCCGGTGTGGGAGCCGCTGCCGGTCCAGTACGCCGACTACACCCTGTGGCAGCACCGGCTGCTCGGCGCCGACACCGACCCGCAGTCCCCGCTCTCCCGCCAGCTCGACCACTGGAGGCAGGCACTGGCCGGCCTCCCGGACGAGCTGCCGCTCCCGCTGGACCGGCCCCGCCCGGCGGTCGCGAGCCACCGCGGAGACGTCGTCCCGCTGGAGATCGACGCCGACCTGCACACACGCCTCGCCGCCCTCGCCGCCGGCCACGGCGCCACCCTCTTCATGGTCCTGCAAGCCGCCTACGCCACCCTGCTGCACCGCTTCGGCGCCGGTGAGGACCTGCCGATCGGCACCCCGCTGGCCGGGCGCCTCGACCCGGCCCTCGACGACCTGATCGGCTTCTTCGCCAACACCCTGGTGCTGCGCACCGACCTCAGCGGCCGGCCCACCTTCGCCGAGCTGCTCGCCCGGGTCCGGGAAGCCGACCTGGCCGCCTACGCGCACCAGGAGGTGCCCTTCGAGCGCATCGTCGAGGAGCTCAACCCGGCCCGCACCCTGGCCCGGCACCCGCTCTTCCAGGTGATGATCGCCTTCGACAACACCGCCGGCGGCGGCCCCGAGTTCCCCGGCACCCGCACCGCCCACGAGCCGCTCGGCCTGCCCACGACCGCCTTCGACCTCACCCTCAACCTCTCCGAACGCCACCATGGCGACGGCACCCCCGGCGGTGTCGAGGGCGGCCTGGAGTTCGCCACCGACCTGTTCGACCGAGCCACCGCCGAACGCCTCGCCGACGCCCTGCTGCGCCTGCTCGCCCAGGCCGCCGAGGACCCGCACCGCCCCGTCGCCGCACTGGACGTCCTGGGCGAGGCCGGCCGGACCGCCCTGGCCGACTGGCACGACACCGCCCGGCCGGGCGCGGCCGACGTCCTCGTACCGGCGGCCTTCGCCGCCCAGGCCGCCGAGACCCCCGGCGACACCGCCCTCGTCTTCGGGCAGACCCGGCTGACGTACGCCGAGCTGGACGCCCGCGCCAACCGCCTCGCCCACGGCCTGGCCGCCGCCGGCGCCGGCCCGGAGGACGTGGTCGCGCTCGCCCTGCCCCGATCCGCCGACTCCCTGGTCGCCGTACTCGCCGTGCTCAAGGCCGGCGCGGCCTTTCTCCCGCTCGACGCCGACCACCCCCGCGAGCGGATCGCCCACATGCTGGCCGACGCCCGCCCCGCGGCCGTCCTCACCCATGCCGCATGGCCGCTGCCGGAGGCCTTGGAGGGCCTGTCCGGCGCCACCGTCCTGGACGCCGGCGAAGAGCACTGGGCCGAGCTGCCCGCCGACGCCCCGCCCGTCCGGGTCACCGGCTCGCACGCCGCGTACGTGATCTACACCTCCGGCTCCACCGGCCGCCCCAAGGGCGTCGTGGTCCGCCACGCAGGCCTGGCCAACCTGCTCGCCTTCCACCGCGACGAGACCATCGCCGCCGCCCGGCAGGCCCACCCGGGCCGCCGGTTCCGGTTCGCCCAGGCCGCCTCGCTCTCCTTCGACACCGCCCTTGAGGCGCTGCTGTGGATGGTCGCCGGCCACGAACTCCACCTGCTCGACGACGACCTGCGCCGCGACGCCGCCGCGATCGTCCGCCATGTCGAACTCACCGGCGGCGACGTCCTCGACGTCACCCCCGGCCAGGCCGAGCGGCTGGTCGAGGAGGGCCTGCTCGACCGCTGCCCGCCGGCCCTGCTGATGGTCGGCGGCGAGGCCCTCGGCCAGACCCTCTCCGCAGCCCTCACCGCCGCCTCCGACACCGTCGTCCTCAACATGTACGGCCCCACCGAGTGCACCGTCGATGCGCTGTACCACCGGCTGTCCGGCGACCCGCGCCCGCTCATCGGCCGCCCGCTGCCCAACCTCCGCGCCCACGTCCTGGACGCCGGCCTGCGGCCCGTACCGCCGGGCGTCCCCGGCGAGCTGTACCTGAGCGGCGCCGGCCTCGCCCGCGGCTACCTGGGCCGGCCCGCCCTGACCGCCGAGCGCTTCGTCGCCGACCCGTTCGCACCGGGGGAGCGGATGTACCGCACCGGCGACCTCGCCCGGCGCCGCCCCGACGGCCGCGTCGAGTACCTGGGCCGCACCGACCACCAGGTCAAGGTCCGCGGCTTCCGCATCGAACCCGGCGAGATCGAGACCGTGCTGGCCGCCCACCCCGACGTCCTCCAGGTCGCGGTCCTGCCCCACCAGGACGGCGCGGCGGGCACCCGGCTGGTCGCCCACGTCGTGGCGCGCACCCCGCTCGACGCGGCCGCGCTGCGCGCCCACGCGGCCGCCGCCCTGCCCGACTACATGGTCCCGGCGGCCTTCACCGCGCTCGACGAGCTGCCGCTCAACGTCAACGGCAAGCTCGACCGGTCCGCGCTGCCCGCCCCCGACTTCGCGGCGGCCGCGGGCGGCCGGGCCGCCCGCACGGCGCACGAGGAGATCCTCTGCGGCCTGTTCGGCGAAGTCCTCGGCCTCACCGGACCGGTCTCGGCCGACGACGACTTCTTCGCCCTCGGCGGGCACTCCCTGCTCGCCACCAGGCTGCTCAGCCGCGTCCGCTCCGTCCTCGGAGCCGAACTCGGCATCCGGGACGTCTTCGAGGCGCCCACGGTGGCGGGCCTGGCCCAGCGCCTCGACGGCGCCACCGCCCGCCTCGCGCTGACGGCCGGCGAGCGCCCGGACGACCTGCCGCTCTCCTTCGCCCAGCAGCGGCTCTGGCTGATCGACCGGATGGAGGGACCGAGCGCGCTGTACAACATGCCGCTCGCCCTGCGCCTCACCGGACCGCTCGACCCGGCCGCGCTCGAACTCGCCCTCGGCGACCTCGTCGCCCGCCACGAGATCCTGCGCACGCTGATCGCCGAGCACGACGGCGAACCCCACCAGATCGTCCTCCCCCCGGCCGGCACCCTCCCTGTCGAACTGCTCGACTGCGCGCCGGAGTCGGTGGACTCCGAGGTGGACCGGGTCGCCCGCCGCCCCTTCGACCTGGCCGCCGAACCGCCCGTACGCGTCACCCTCCTGCGGGTCGGCCCCGAGGAGCACGTGCTGGTCGTCGCCCTCCACCACATCGTCGGCGACGGCTGGTCGATGGGCCCGCTGCTGCGCGACCTGGCGGACGCCTACGCCGCCCGCCGCGACGGCTCGGTGCCCGGATGGCAGCCGCTGCCGGTGCAGTACGCCGACTACGCGCTCTGGCAGCGCGAGCTGCTCGGCGAGGAGAGCGACCCCGCCAGTCAGGTCTCCCGCCAGCTCGCCTACTGGCGCGACACCCTCGCCGGCCTCCCCGAGGAACTCGCCCTCCCCGTCGACCGGCCGCGCGGAGCCCGCGCCGGCCACCGGGGGGACCGGGTCGCCCTGCCCATCGACGCCGCACTGCACCGGGCGCTGGCCGGGCTGGCCCGCGAGCACCGCGTCACCATGTTCATGACCTTCCAGGCCGCCCTGGCGGCGCTGCTGACGCGGCTCGGGGCCGGTACCGACGTACCGATCGGATCGGTGGTGGCCGGCCGCTCGGACGAGGCCCTGGACGACCTCGTCGGCTTCTTCGTCAACACCCTGGTCCTGCGCACCGACACCTCCGGCGACCCCACCTTCACCGAACTCCTCGGCCGCGTCCGGGAGACCGGGCTCGGCGCCTACGCCCACCAGGACGTGCCTTTCGAACGCCTCGTCGAGGAGCTCAACCCGGCCCGCTCCCTGGCCCGCCACCCGCTCTTCCAGGTGGCGATGGTCCTCCAGTCCAACACCGGCGGCGAGCCGGAGCTGGCCGGGCTGCGCGCCGAGGCGCTGCCCGCGGACACCGGGGTCGCCAAGTTCGACCTCAACATCACGCTGGAGGAGTTCTTCGGCCCGGACGGGGAGCCCGCCGGACTCGACTGCGCCATCGACTTCGCCACCGACCTCTTCGACCGGGAGACCGCCGAGTCCGTCGCCGCCCGCTTCGGCCGGCTGCTGACGGAGATGACGGCCCGGCCGGACGTGCGGATCGGCCGCGCCGATCTGCTGGCCGAGGGCGAACGCGCCGAACTCCTCACCGGACACCGGCCGCTGCCGGCCGATCCGCCCCTCGTACCGGCCGCCTTCGCCGACCGGGCGGCGGCCACGCCCGACCTGACGGCCCTCGTCTTCGAGGAGACCCGGCTGACGTACGCCGAGCTGGAGGCCCGCGCGAACCGCCTCGCCCACGGCCTGACCGCCGCAGGCATCGGACCCGAGGACGTGGTCGCGCTCGCCCTGCCCCGCTCGGCGCAGACGGTGGTCTCCCAACTCGCCGTACTCAAGGCCGGTGCGGCCTTCCTCCCGCTGGACGCCGAGTACCCGCTGGAGCGCACCGCCCACATGCTGGCCGACGCCCGCCCCGCGGCCGTCCTCACCCATGCCGCGTGGCCGCTGCCGGAGGCCTTGGAGGGCCTGTCCGGCGCCACCGTCCTGGACGCCGGCGAAGAGCACTGGGCCGAGCTGCCCGCCGACGCCCCGCCCGTCCGGGTCACCGGCTCGCACGCCGCGTACGTGATCTACACCTCCGGATCCACCGGCCGCCCCAAGGGCGTCGTGGTGAGCCACGGCGCGATCGCCGGCCTGCTGGCCGCCCACCGGGCCGAGACCTTCGCCGGGCCCGAGCGGACCCACGGCCGGCTGCGCGCCGCGCTGACCGCCTCGCTCTGCTTCGACGCCTCCTGGAACAGCCTCCTGTGGATGGTCGCCGGCCACGAACTGCACCTGATCGGCGAGGACCTGCGCCGCGACCCCGCCGCACTGGTCCGCCACATCCGTGACCAGGGCCTCGACGCCCTCCAGTTCACCCCCACCTACGCCGAACAGCTCATCGCCGAAGGCCTGCTGGATACACCCGCCCCGCGCGTGGTGCTGCTTGGCGGCGAACCGATCGGGCAGACCCTGTGGACCCGCCTGCGCGAGGCCCCGGCCACCACCGGCCACAACCTCTACGGGCCCACCGAGTGCACCGTCGACACCCTGCTCCAGCCGTACGCCGGCTCGGAGCGCCCCACCATGGGACACACCGTCCTCGGCACCCGCGCCCACGTCCTCGACGCCTACCTCAATCCCGTCCCCGTCGGAGTCCCCGGCGAGCTGTACCTGGCCGGGGACAGCCTGGCCCGCGGCTACCTGGGCCGCCCCGCGCTCACCGCCGAGCGCTTCGTCGCCGACCCGTTCGCACCGGGGGAGCGGATGTACCGCACCGGCGACCTCGTCCGCCGCACCCGCGACGGCCGGATCGACTACCTGGGCCGCACCGACCACCAGGTGAAGATCCGCGGCTTCCGCATCGAGCCCGGCGAGATCGAGCAGGAGCTGACCCGGCACCCGGCCGTCCGCCAGGCCGTCGTCACCCCGCACGAGAGCGCCGACGGCGACCGGCGCCTGGTCGCGCACTGCGCGGTCGCCGCACCCAGCCCCGAACTCTCGCTCGAACTGCGCCGGTTCGCCGCCCAGGCGCTGCCCGCCCACATGGTCCCGGCGGCAGTCGTCACCCTTGACGCGCTGCCCCTGACCGGCAGCGGCAAGGTCGACCGGCGCGCGCTCCCCGCCCCCGACTTCCAGCTCTTCGCCGGCGGCCGGGCCGCCCGTACGGCACGCGAGGAACTCCTCTGCGGCCTGTTCGGCGAAGTCCTCGGCGCGACCGGACCGGTCTCGATCGACGACGACTTCTTCGCCCTCGGCGGGCACTCCCTGCTCGCCATGCAGCTCGTCAGCCGGGTCCGCACGGTCTTCGCCGCCGAGATCGGCGTCCGGGACGTCTTCGAGGCGCCCACGGTGGCGGGCCTGGCCCCGCGGCTCGACGGCGCCACCGCCCGCCTCGCGCTGACGGCCGGTGAGCGCCCTGAGGACCTGCCGCTCTCCTTCGCCCAGCAGCGGCTCTGGCTGATCGACCGGATGGAGGGCCCCAGCGCCCTCTACAACCTCCCGCTCGCCCTGCGCCTCACCGGCCCGCTCGACCCGGACGCGCTCGAACTCGCCCTCGGCGACCTCGTCGCCCGCCACGAGATCCTGCGCACGCTGATCGGCGACCGGGACGGCGAACCCCGGCAGCGGATCGTCCCGCCCGCCGAGGCCCGGATCCCCTTCGACCGCCGCACCGGCGCGCCCGCCGACCCGGCCGCCGCCCTGGCCGAGTGCTCCGCGATCCCCTTCGACCTCGCCGCCGAACTCCCCATCCGCGCACACCTGTTCCCGCTCTCCGCCGACGAGCACCTCTTCGTCCTCGTCCTGCACCACATCGCCGGCGACGGCTGGTCCATGGACCCGCTGCTGCGCGACCTCGCCGCCGCCTACGCCGCCCGCCGCGACGGCTCGGTGCCCGGATGGCAGCCGCTGCCGGTGCAGTACGCCGACTACGCGCTCTGGCAGCGCGAGCTGCTCGGCGACGAGGACGACCACGAGAGCCTGCTGTCCCGCCAGCTCGCCCACTGGCGCGAAGCCCTGGCCGGGCTCCCCGAGGAGCTCTCCCTCCCCGCGGACCGCCCCCGGCGCGCGGACAGCGGCCACCACGGCGACCGCGTCGTCCTCCCGCTCGGCGGTGAACTGCACCGGGCGCTGGCCGGGCTGGCCCGCGAGCACCGCGTCACCATGTTCATGACCCTGCAGGCCGCCCTGGCGGCGCTGCTGACCCGGCTCGGGGCCGGCACCGACGTACCGATCGGATCGGTGGTCGCCGGCCGCTCGGACGAGGCCCTGGACGACCTCGTCGGCTTCTTCGTCAACACCCTCGTCCTGCGCACCGACACCTCCGGCGACCCCACCTTCACCGAACTCCTCCACCGCGTCCGGGACACCCAGCTCGACGCCCACGCCCACCAGGACGTGCCCTTCGAACGCATCGTCGAGGAGCTCAACCCGGCCCGCTCCCTCGCCCGCCACCCGCTCTTCCAGGTCATGCTGCTGCTCCAGGGCACGGGCCGGGCCGGCGGCCCCGGAGAGGCCCCGCTCGACCTCGCCGGCCTGCCGGCCGCCGTCGAACCGGTCGGCGGCTACGCGGCCAAGTTCGACCTCTCCGTCGCCATGGGCGAGTCCTTCGACGCCGACGGCGCACCCGCCGGGCTGGAATGCGCGATCGACTTCGCCACCGACCTGTTCGACCGGGAGACCGTGGAGTCCATCGCCGCCCGCTTCGGCCGGCTGCTCACGGCGGTCGCGGCGCGTCCCGGCCACCCCATCGGCCGGGCTGACCTGCTCAGCGCCGAAGAACGCGCGGAACTCCTCGATGCGGGAGCGGAGTTGCCGTCGGCCGTGCCGCTGCTGCCCGCCGCCTTCGAGGCCCGGGCGGCCCGCACCCCCGACGCCACCGCCCTGGTCGCCGGTGACACCCGGCTCAGCCGGGCCGAACTGAACGCCCGCGCCAACCACCTCGCCCACCGCCTGACGGCCGCGGGCGCCGGCCCGGACACGGTCGTCGCCCTCGCCCTGCCGCGCTCCGCGGAGAGCGTGATCGCCCTGCTCGCCGTACTCAAGACCGGCGCGGCCTCGCTCCCGCTGGACGCCGCATACCCGGCCGACCGGACCGCGGCCATGCTCGCCGACGCCGCACCCGCACTGGCCGTGACCGGCGACGGCTGGCCCCTGCCCGAACTCCTCACCGGCCTGCCCGTCCTGGCGGCCTCCCCGGCGGACGAGAACGGCCGCCCCGCCCCGCAGAACCCGCCGCCCCGCGCGACCGCCGCCGACGCCGCGTACGTCATCCACACCTCCGGCTCCACCGGCCGCCCCAAGGGCGTCGTGGTGAGCCACGGTGCGATCGCCGCGCTCCTCGCCTCGCACCGCTCCGCGACCGGCCCGATCGGCGCCACCGAGCGCGAGCACGGCCACAGCCGCGTCGCGCTCACCGCCTCCCTCTGCTTCGACGCCTCCTGGGACGGCCTGCTCTGGCTGATCGCCGGCCACGAACTCCACCTGATCGGCGACGAGGTCCGCCGCGACGCCGCCGCCCTCGTCCGGTACATCGCGGAGGAGTCCGTCGACGTCGTCGAAGTCACCCCCTCCTACGCCGAACAGCTCCTCGACGAAGGCCTGCTGGACGCATCCGCCCCGCGCGTGGTGCTGCTCGGGGGCGAGGCCGTCGGCCAGTCCCTCTGGGACCGCCTGCGCGAGGCCCCGGCCACCACCGCCCACAACCTCTACGGCCCCACCGAGTCCACCGTCGACGCGCTCACCCAGCCGTTCACGGCCACCGGCCGCCCGACGCTGGGCCGCAGCGTCCTCGGCACCCGCGCCCACGTGCTGGACGAGCACCTGAACCCGGTCCCCGCCGGCGTCCCCGGCGAGCTGTACCTGGCCGGCGCCGGCCTCGCCCGCGGCTACCTCGGCCGCCCGGCGCTCACCGCCGAGCGCTTCGTCGCCGACCCGTTCGCACCGGGGGAGCGGATGTACCGCACCGGCGATCTGGTCCGCCGCACCCGCGACGGCGACCTCGAATACCTCGGCCGCACCGACCAGCAGGTCAAGATCCGCGGCTTCCGCATCGAACCGGGCGAGATCGAGCACGTGCTCACCCGCCACCCCCGTATCCTCGCCGCCACCGTGACCGTCCACGACGACGGCACCGCCGGCCCCCGGCTGGTCGCCCACGTCGTGCCGGACGGCCCGTTCGACCGGGCCGAACTGCGCGCCTTCGCCGCCGAGTCGCTGCCCGGCCACATGCTCCCGGCCGCCGTCGTCGCACTCGACGCGCTCCCGCTGACCGCGAGCGGCAAGGTCGACCGGCGCGCCCTCCCCGCCCCCGACTTCCGGACCCCGGCCACCGGGCGGGCGCCCAGGACGCCGTACGAGGAACAGCTCTGCGACCTCTTCCGCGAGGTCCTGGGCCTGCCCGGACCGATCTCCATCGACGACGGCTTCTTCGACCTCGGCGGCCACTCCCTCCTCGCGATGAAGCTGCTCGGCCGGATCCGCACCGCACTCGGCGCAGACCTCGGCATCCGGGCCCTCTTCGAAGCCCCCACCGTGGCCGCCCTCGGACGGCGCCTCCTCCGGGAGCCGGACCCGGGGAGCCCGGCGGGCACCGGCGCCCACGGCGCTCACGGCGCTCACAGTGCTCTCGACGTGTTGCTCCCGCTGCGCGCGGGCGGCACCGGCGCCCCGCTGTTCTGCGTCCACCCCGCAGCGGGCATCAGCTGGGTCTACTCCGGGCTGCTGCGCCACCTCGACCCCGACCGGCCGGTTCACGGCCTCCAGGCACGCGGGCTGCGCGGCGGCTCCCCGTCCTCCGTCACCGAGATCGCCGAGGACTACGTACGGCAGATCCGGGCCGTCCAGCCGGACGGGCCGTACCACCTGCTCGGCTGGTCCTTCGGCGCGGTCGTCGCCCAGGCCATGGCCGTCGCCCTCCAGACGGCCGGCCAGGAGGTCGCCCTGCTCGCCCTCCTCGACGGCCTGCCCGCCGACCCCGCCCGGTACGCCGACGCCGCCCCGCCCGCCGGCGACCCGGTCGACACCCTCGCCGCACTGCTCGTCTCGCTCGGCCACGACCCGGCCGACGGCCGCGGCCAGGCCGAGCTCACCGCCCTGCTCGGCGAGGCCGCAGCCGTCCTGCCCGACGTCTTCGAGCAGAACGCCAAGCTGATGGCCGAGCACGTCCCCGGCCGCTACCGGGGCGATGCCGTCTTCTTCGGCGCCACCCTCGACAAGCCCGCCGACTGGCCCTACGGGGACGCCTGGCGCCCGTACGTCGACGGCCGCATCGAGCAGCACCGCATCACCAGCACGCACGGCGCCATGACGCAGCCGGAGCCCGTCGCACGGATCGCCGCCGTGCTCGCCGAGAAGCTTGGAGAGTGACCCGCCATGACCACAGCCTCCGTGAAACCGCCGTCGCCCCCCGAAGGGGACGCGCCGCGGAAGAGCCGCTGGGGCCTCTGGGCGCAGGGCAACTTCCGCAAGCTCTGGATCGGTGAGACCACCAGCGGCCTCGGCACCGCCGTCGGCAACGTCGCGCTCGCCCTGGTGGCCGTCGTCACCCTGGAGGCCTCGCCGTTCATGGTCGGCCTGCTCACCGCCTCCGCCTGGGTGCCGTGGCTCTTCCTCGGCCTGCTGGCCGGCGCCTGGGTGGACCGCTGGCCCCGGCTGAAGGTGATGCTGGTCTGCGACCTCCTGCTGCTGGTGCTGTTCGCCAGCGTGCCGGTGGCCGGCTGGCTGGACCTGCTGACCATGGCCCAGCTGGTGGTGGTCGCCCTGCTGGCCGGCGCGGTCAAGGTGTTCCTGTCCACCGCGAACAGCGCCGTGCTGCCCGTCCTCGTCGCCAAGCCCGACCTGCTTGAGGCCAACGTCAAACTGCGCTCCGGGGACGCGGCCGCGGAGATCGCCGGCCCCGGCCTCGCCGGCCTGATCTCCCAGGCGTTCGGTGCCGTCACCGGCCTGCTCGCCGACGCGCTCACCTACCTGGTGGCAGCGCTGTGCGTGGGGTCCATCAAGGCCGAGGAGAAGCCCCCGCCGGTCTCCGCACGGCGCGGGATCCTCCGCGAGATCAAAGAGGGCGTCCGCTTCCTGGTGCACGACCCCTACCTGCGCTCGCTGGCGAGCTTCGCCGCCGTGGGCAACCTCGGCCTCAACGGCATCCAGGCCGTGCAGACCATCTTCCTGGTCCGCACGGTGGGTGTGACACCCGGCGGCGTCGGCGCCGTCTTCGCGGTGGTCTCCATCGGCGGCCTCGCCGGCGCCGCGCTCGCCGGGCGGATCGCCCGCCGGTTCGGGACGGCCCGCGGACTGCTGCTCTGCGAGCTGGTCGGAGCGCCGTTCATCCTCCTGCTGCCGATGGCCGGGGAGCGGCTGCCGCTGGCCGTGAGCGCGGTGGCCTGGTCGGTCGCGGTCTGCGGGGTGATCGCCGGAAACGTCATCGCCGCCAGCTTCTACCAGGCCTACTGCCCGCCCGCGATGATCGGCCGGATCCGGGCCAGCGCCTCCACCGTCAACTTCAGCGCCATCCCGGTGGGCGCCCTGCTCGGCGGCTGGCTGGGCGAACTGCTCGGTGCCCGCACCACCCTCTGGATCATGGCGAGCGTGCTGCTCTCGGCCGGCCTGGTGCTGCTCGCCGGCCCGCTCCGCGGCCTGCGCAGCTTCCCCGAGCGTCCCGCGTCCTCCTGACCGGCCGGGCCCTGCCTCCCGGATCCTCCCGCCTCGCCACCGCCCCCGCCCGCACCCCGCCCGTCCGTACCCTCCCGGAGCCCGCCATGACCCGCACCGCCCGCCCCCGCCGCTTCCTGATGTGCCGTCCGACCCATTTCGAGGTCAGCTATGCGATCAACCCGTGGATGGACCCGGCCAAGCCGGTCGACACCGGCCTCGCCGTCGCCCAGTGGGAGCGGCTGTACGAGCTGTACGTCGAACTCGGCCACCGCGTCGACCTGATCGACCCGCTGCCCGGCCTGCCCGACATGGTCTACGCGGCGAACGGCGCCACCGTCGTCGACGGCCGGGTGCTCGGCGCCCGCTTCCGCAACGCCGAGCGGGCGGCCGAGGGCCCCGCCCACCTCGAGTGGTTCCGGGCCAACGGATTCACCGTCCACGACCCGGTCCACGTCAACGAGGGCGAGGGCGACCTGCTGCTGGCGGGCTCCCACCTGCTCGCCGGGCGCGGCTTCCGCAGCGTCACCGCGGGGCACGCGGAGGCACAGGAGTTCCTCGGCCGCCCGGTGGTCGGCCTGGACCTCGTCGACCCGCGCTTCTACCACCTCGACACCGCGCTCGCCGTTCTCGACGACGACGAGGTCATGTACTACCCGGGCGCGTTCTCGCCGGGCAGCCGGGAGGTACTGCGCCGGCTCTTCCCGGACGCGGTGCTCGTGGGGGAGGCGGACGCGGCGGTGTTCGGGCTCAACCTGATGAGCGACGGCCTGAACGTGGTGCTGCCGGAGGCGGCGACCGGCGTCGCGGCCGGGCTGCGCGAGCGGGGCTTCCGGCCCATCGGGGTGGACCTCTCCGAACTGTTCAAGGGCGGCGGCAGCGTCAAGTGCTGCACCCTGCACATCCGCGAGGCCGACTGACCGGCGTCCGGTCGACGAGCCGATCGACACCCCGATCAACGAAGCCGATCGACGCACGGTGCTCGTGCGTCGATCGGCTGTTGAACGTGCCTTGCGATGCTCTTCCCATCAGCCCGGAACACTCCGGGAAGAACCGGAAAACCCCCTTCCCACCAGGGAAGACGTCCCCCAGGAGCAGTCATGGCGAACCGCGCGAACAACACCGTTGCCACCCGGGTCCGCCTGGCCGTCGCGGGCCTCGGCCTCGGCACGCTGATCGCCCTGGCCGCGGCCGGCGCGGCGATGGCCGACGACGCCACCGGCACGGGCACCGGGCAGGGCGGCGGGACCGTCAGCACCCACCAGGCCCCGGCGCCGTCCCCCTCCCCGTCCGACGACAAGGACTGGAACAGCACCGGCTCCTGACCCGCACCGGCGGCCCCGACACCGCCCCTGCTAGGCCTCCAGCACGCAGGGTTCGACCAGGGCCAGCGCCGGCTGCTCCAGCAGGCAGGCCACCTCGGCCGCCTCCGGGAGCCCCAGCCGGCAGAAGATCTCGTAGGCCTGCCGCAACCGCGCCCCCGCCTCGGCCCCGCGCCCCAGGTCCGCCAACGAGCGGCCGAGCACCAGGAGCGCCTGAGCCTGGTCCCGCTCCGCCCCCAGTTCCTCGCAGAGCACCAGCGCCTGCCCGGCGTGATCGAGTGCCTCGTCGGCCCGGCCGAGCGAGCGCAGACCGTCCGCCAGCCGGTAGCGCGCGTGCGCGGCCCGGTCCCGCAGCCCCGCTCCCGTCGCCACCGCCAGGCACTCCCGGAACCAGGTCACCCCCTCCTCGTGCCGCCCGAGCCCGTGCAGCGCCAGGCCCAGCACGTACAGGGTGTACGCCCGCCCGGGATCGTCCTGCCGGGTCCGCAGCTCGGTGAGCACCTCGTGACAGATCTCCACCGCCTCGTCCGCGCGCCCGCTGCGCACCCGTGCCAGCGCGGCGTTCACGGTCGTCACCAGGGCGCCGGAACGGTGCCCCAGCTCGTTGGCCAGCACCAGCGCCTCGTCGTAGTGGTCCACCGCCTCGTCGTAGCGGCTCAGGAACTGGCAGATCAGGCCCAGGTCGTTGAGCGCCTGGCGGAGGATCACCGTGTCACCGGCGGTCCGCGCCGCGTCCACCGCCCGGCGCGCGGCCGCCTCGGCGGCGTCCAGCCGGGTCGCCGCCAGGGCGACGTTCCCGCGCAGGAAGTGCGCACGTCCGGCGGCCCGCACGTCGCCGTGCCGGGCCGCTGCCTCGGCCAGCGCGTCGGCGGTGGCGGCGAGTTGCCGGCTCGGAGGGGTGAGCACGAACGGGGTGAGCGCGATCAGCAGGTCGATCGCGGCCCGCAGCGCCGTCGCCTGAGAGCCGTCCGCCCCCGGGCCCGCCGGGCCGGCTGCCGGGCCGCCCGCGGGGCCGGCCGCAGGGACCGCCGCCGCGTCCGCGGCGACCTGGGCCGCCAGTGCCACCGCACCGGCGCGCTCCGCCGCCGTCCACTCCCGGGCCGCGTCCCACCCGGCCAGCGGCACCCCCGGGGACCGGGCCGGCCCCAGGGCGCCCGCCGCGGGATCGCCCGGAACCGCGTGCTGGAACGCGGTGCAGGCCGTGGCCAGCAGGTGGTCCAGCAGCCGGTCCCGGGCAGCCACGGCCTCCCCGCCGTCCCTCGCCGCGCCGCCCGCGCCGACGGGGTCCCCCTCCTGCACCGGACGCCGCCGGGCGAAGGAGCGCAGCAGGTCGTGGTAGCGATAGCGGCCGGGGAAGGACGACTCCACCATCGCGACGTCCACCAGGGCCTCCAGCAGGTCCTCGGCGTCGTACTCGTCGAGGTCGAGGAGGGCGGCGGCGGCCGGCAGTCCGATGTCCGGCCCGTCCACCGAGGCGACCAGCCGGAAGGCCCGGGCCTGGTCGGCGGTGAGCTGCCGGTAGCCCAGTTCGAAGGCCGCCGCCACCGCGAGGTCGCCTATCCGCAGTTCGTCGATCCGCCGCCGCTCCACCTGGAGCCGGCGGCTGAGCGTCTCCACCGTCCAGCCGGGCCGGGCCGCCAGCCGGGCGGCCACGATCCGGACCGCCAGCGGCAGGTACCCGCAGGCCACCACCAGCTCCAGCGCCGCGTCCCGTTCGGCTGCGAGCCGGTCCGCGCCGATGGTGCGGCCGAGCAGGTCCAGCGCCTCGGACGGGTGGAACACGTCGAGGTCGACGTGGACGGTGGCCGGCAGCCCGGCCGGCCGCGTGCGCCCGGTGGTGAGGACCGCGCAGCCGACCGCCCCCGGCAGCAGCGGCCGGATCTGCGCCGTGTCCTTGGCGTTGTCGAGCACCAGCAGCAGCCGTCTCCCGTCGACGACGGACCGGAAGAGCGCCGAGCGGGCGTCCAGCCCGTCGGGCACCGCGTCGCCGGACACCCCGAGCGCCACGAGGAAGCTGCTGAGCACCGCTTCGGGGTCGGCGGGCACCGGGTCGGAGCCGCGCAGGTCCACGTACAGCTGGCCGTCCGGGTAGGACTCGCGGACGCGGTGCGCCACGTGCAGGGCCAGCGCCGTCTTGCCGACGCCGCCCATGCCGACGACGGTGGCGATCACGAGCGCCTGCGCCGACGGGGTGCCGAGTGCCTCGTCCAGCACCCGGACCGGTGCCGTGCGCCCGGTGAAGTCGGCGGCGTCCGGCGGGAGCTGGGCCGGTCTGGGGGGCGCGGCCGCCGGTCTGAGGGCCGCCTCCTGTCCCTTCTTCCCCTCGTGCCGGTCCGGTTCTGCCGGCCGGGGCCCGGATCCGTGTCCGGAGTCGTCGGCGCCGTCGGCCTCCCGCGCCGGCTCCCGCCGTCGCTCGGGCTCCCGCGCGGGCGTTGCCGGCGGGACCGGTTCGGGGGCGGCCAGCGCCGGATCGCCCTCCAGGATCCTGCGGTGCAGCTGCTCCAGGTCGGCCCCCGGCGCGACGCCCAGTTCCGCGAGGAACAGCTGCCGCACCCCGCGGTAGACCGCCAGCGCGTCCGCCTGCCGCCCGGCCTGGTACAGGGCCCGCATCAGCAGCTCGTACGCCCGCTCGTGCAGCGGGTGCTCGGTGGTGAGGGAGGTCAGCTCGGGGATGCAGCGGGAGTAGCGGCCGAGCGCCAGGTCCAGCCCGATCCGTTCCTCCAGCAGCGTCAGCCGCAGTTCCTCCAGCCGCTGCCGGTGCCGTTCCGCGAACGGACCCGGTACGCCGGCCAGCGGTTCGCCCTGCCACAGTTCCAGGGCCTGGTTGAGCAGGTCCCGGGCGCGCAGCGGATCGGTCCGTGCGGTGCGCTCCGCCTCGGCCGCCAGTGACTCGGCCTCCGCGGCGTCGACGGCGAGCTTCGGCAGGACCAGCCGGTAGCCGTCCCCCATCGACACCAGCACGCTCGCCGCGGGCCGGTCGCCACCGGACCCGTCCGCTTCGCCGTCCTTGCCGACGGCGTCCAGCACCTTGCGCCATCGCCACGCGTACGTGCGCACCGTGGTCATCGCCGCGCTCGGCGGCTCCTCCCCCCACAGCGCCGTGATGAGGTCGGTGGCGCTCGCCGAGTGCCCCGGCCGCAGCAGGAGGACGGCCAGCATCGCCTGCTGCTGTGGGCTACCGATCTTGAGCGCGGTAGCGCCCCGGTGAGCCCGCATCAGACCGAGTAATGAGAAACGGAGATCGCCCAAGTCCTGCCCCCAGCCCCAGAACACGGTGCCCGCCCCCGCTCGGCGCCCATGTCTCGATTTGTGTCACCTTTTTAACCACAGCGTCGTACTCGGTGTCGAGAGTCCGTTGAGCCTGTGGTGATCAGGTGTTGAACCTTGCGGTACAGAATCGCTCCGTGCCGCGGGCACGCCGGAGACCGTCCGGGCACCGCGCCCGCCCCCCTCGGCCGCCGGTGGCGCCGGGCCCGACCATACATTCGGAGGCGGACGTCCGTGAACACCCCATTGCTGTACAGATTGCTCGACACCGACCCCGCAGCCGGGCCGGCGGAACTGCTGCACCGCGCCCGGGCCGGCCGCCATCTGCCCCATCTGGTGCTCTCCGCCCTGGAAGGCGACGGGGTCAGGATGGGCGGGCCGGCCCGGGCCGAGCTCGGCCGGGCCCGCGGCCGGGTCGACCGGTACGCCCGCCTGGCCGCCGACCTCGCCTGCTCCACGGGCGTGCGGGCCATCGGCGGCCTCCCGCTCGCCGGGTACTACCCGGCCGGTCTGCTCCGTCCGCTGGAGACCCTCGACCTGGTCGCCCCCGACGAGGCCGCCCTGTGGCAGGCCGTCATCCGCCTGGTCACCGACCACCCGGTGGAGCACATCGACGTCTCCCTGCTCGGTGAGCGTCCCCATCACACCGCCGTCACGCTCCACTGGCCCGCGGAGGACCCCCTCGTCGACCCCTGGTACCGCGTCCACCTCTCCACCGCCGCCCTGCCGGGCGACGGCGGGGGCGTGCCCGTGCGGCCGTACCTGGTCGCCGACGACCACGTGGAGTGCCTCATCGCCCTGGCCGAGGCCCGCCTCGGGAGGCCCGCCCTGCCGCCCGGCCCCCTCGACGTACTCGACGTCGCCGGGCTCACCGGCCGGCCCTTCGAGGCCCCCGAGGCCGCCGCCGTCCTCGCCGCCTACCGGCTGGCGCCCGAGGCCGCGGGCCTCCTCGACCACGCCGCCGGGTACGTCCCGCTGGGTCCGCTCGCCGCCGTCCGCGCCGCCCTCGCCCCCCACCTGGCCGCCGAGCACCGCCGCCGCCGCGGGGCCCCGCCCGGTGCCCGCCGGGCCGCGGTGCGGCACGGCGCCCTGCTCCGCCGGACCGTCATCCGCCACACCTGGGGCGAGGCCCGTCTCCTCACCCCCAGCCCCGGGACCTCCCTCCTGCTCACCCCCGTCGCGGACTACCTGCTCACCCCGGCGCGCGAGGCCGTCGCCGGGCCGGCCACCCGCACCGCCGCCCTGGACGCCCTCCACTCCTGGGACACCCTCTGTTGAGGGTGGGGAATTCGGCATTCCGCCCGGTGCGCCTCGCATCCCCCGGGTGCGCCGCTGTGGCCTTCGCTACATTTCCGAACCGGCCCATCAGCTCCGCTAACATGTTCGAGCGAACAAATGGTCAGGTTGAAATATGAACATCGGCTGAAAAATTGATATCTGAGGTAAAGCGAGCGATTTCGCAAAAGGGCGGCGGAGCCGAGTCCGCTGCATGGCGTCGCCCGAGCGTGTTGCTGTGGGTCGCGGTGAGTGCGGTGGCCCTCGGATTCCTCGTCGCACTGGAGATCGCCGCGCGCGGTTACGGCGTGCGGGGGCCGATCACCGACCAGGCACGGGAGGTGGTGTTCGCCCCCAAGTCGGGCACCGTGCTCTACGCCAGCATGGCCCTGATGCTGGTGGTGCTCACCTGGCGGCAGCGGTTCATCGCGATCGGCGCCGCGGTCGGCATCGACCTGGTCTTCTGGCTCGTGCGCTGGGCGGTCGGCGCCGAGATGATGTACGGCAACGGTGCCCTGCTGGTCACCCTGGCCTGCGCCGTCATCGCGCTCACGCGCCGCACCGGCCGTGAACGGATGCTCCTGCTGCAGGGCGTCGGACTGGCCCTGCTCCTGGTCACCGGCCGCAAGACCGGCTACACCTGGCTGCTGATCACGTCGAAGACCCGACCGACGGTGCTCGACCAGTACGTGGCGACCGCCGACCAGGCCCTGGGCAACCCGTCGTGGGTGGCGGGCCGGATCGTCGAGGCCACCGGGGTCGCCGGCTTCCGCGTCCTCGAATTCGTCTACATCCAGCTCGCGGTGATGGCGGTCGTCGTCGCGCTGTACCAGCTGCGCAAGGTGGCGGTCGAGCGCCGCTTCCCGCGCCACCACCTGGTGCGCACCTTCCTGGCCATCGGTCTGCTCGGTCCGGGCATTTACATGATCTTCCCGGTGGTCGGGCCGATCTTCGCGTACGGCGCCGACGGCGGCCAGTGGGCGCTGGCCGAGCTGTGGCCGAACACGCCGCCGCCGGTCACCACCCCGCAGCCGATGCCGTTCGACGAGTTCACGCCGCGCAATTGCATGCCCAGCCTGCACACGGCGTGGGCCACCGCGATCTTCATCCATTCCCGCAAGGCCCCGCGGGCCCTGCGCTGGGCAGGAACGTTCTGGCTGATCGCGACGCTCGGCGCGACGCTCGGATTCGGCTACCACTACGGCGCGGACATCGTCGCCGGTGTCGTGTTCACCCTCACGATCGATGCCGGTCTGCGCACCCTCGACCACGGCCGGGACCGCAGGGGAATCCAGCTGGTCGCCTACGGCACCGCGGTCTTCGTCGGGCTCCTGCTGTCCTACCGCTACCTGTCCATGGAGATGGCGGCGTACCCGTGGGTGTTCGGGCCGCTCGTCGTCCTGTCGATGGTCTCGGTGATCTACGGCTACGTCCGGATCACCAAGCGGTGGGAACGCCTGGCCGCGGCGGCGTCGGTGCACGTGCCGCAGCAGCGCCGCGAACAGCAGCCCGAACTGGTCTGAGACGACACCGCGCGCGCCCCGGTGCGGCGGGGCGCGCGCGGACGGCCGGACGGCCGGGTCAGACGATGCCCTCGGCGATCTCGGCCTGCTCCCGGGCGTTGCCGTACGCCGACGGGGTCCCGTACGAGCGCCGGGCGGCGTACCACCACGCGCTGGCCAGGACCAGGACCACGGCCAGGGCGATCACCGCGTAGTTCATCGAGTCGATGGTCACCGGCGACTTCTGCGGCAGGCAGAACAGCACGGTGACGACGGCCACCCACACGACGGCGATCCAGCCGATCGGCTTGCTCCAGCGCCCCAGGCTCCACGGGCCCGGCTGGAACCGGTTCCCGGCGCGCAGCCGCAGGTAGATCGGGATCGCGTAGGCCGGGGTGATGCCGATGACGTTGATGGCGGTCACGGCCCCGTAGGCGGTGGCGGAGTAGAGCGACGGGAGCGCCAGCACGGCCGCGACGGCGACGGAGAGCCACACGGCCGGGACCGGCGTCTGCGTACGGCTGCTCACCTTGCGCCACAGGGCGGAGCCGGGGAGAGCGTTGTCGCGGCTGAAGGCGAAGACCATCCGGCTGGCGGCGGCGACCTCGGCGTTGCCGCAGAAGAGCTGCGCGACGATGACGACGAGGAGCAGGGCCGTGGCGCCGCCGGAGCCCAGCGCGTCGATGAAGATCTGCGCCGGCGGGACACCGGTGGCGGTGCCCTGGACGGCCGCGTAGTCCTGGATGGCGAAGGTCAGGCCCGCGAGCAGCGCGAAGCCGGCGATCCAGGAGACCCAGATGGCCCGGACGATGCCCTTGGCGGCGGAGACGGAGGCGTTGGAGGTCTCCTCCGAGAGGTGCGCGGAGGCGTCGTACCCGGAGAAGGTGTACTGCGCGAGCAGCAGGCCGACCGCCGCCACGTAGAACGGGTTGGCCCAGCCGGTGTCGTTGACGAACTCGGTGAAGACGAACGAGGGCGACTGGTGCGTGTCGGGTATGAAGGCCAGGGCGCCCACGATCAGGGCGACGCCGCCCAGGTGCCACCACACGCTGACCGAGTTCAGCACGCTGACGAGGCGGACGCCGAAGAGGTTGAGTGTGGCGTGCAGCAGCAGGATGCACAGGAAGATCACGAACGTCAGGCCCGGGGTGGGCACGACGCCGTACTGGAGGTTGAGGAAGGCGCCGGTGAACAGGGCGGCGCCGTAGTCGATGCCGGCGATGGCACCGAGCAGGCCGAGCAGGTTCAGCCAGCCGGTGTACCAGCCCCAGCGGCGCCCGCCGAGCCGGTCGGCCATGTAGTAGAGCGCTCCCGAGGTGGGGTAGGCGCTGGTCACCTCGGCCAGGGCGAGTCCCACGCACAGCACGAACAGGCCGACGCCGGCCCAGCCCCACAGCATCACGGCCGGACCGCCGGTGCCCAGGCCGAAGCCGTAGAGGGTCATGCAGCCGGACAGGACCGAGATGACCGAGAAGCTGATGGCGAAGTTGCCGAAGCCGCCCATCCGGCGGGCGAGGACGGGCTGGTAGCCGAGCTCCCTGAGCCGTTCCTCCTCGTCCCGCCGGGGCGGGGCCTTGCTGTCCTGGCGGACGGTCGGCGCGGTGCGGGACATGGGGGAGTACCTCCGGGGGTCGTGAGGGGCGGGGGGTGGGGCAAGGGGCGAGCGGGAACCGGTGGGGCGCGCGGCAAGGGTCCGCGCGGTCAGCTCCGGGCCGTCAGGCTGCGGGCGCGGGCCCGCAGGAAGACCTCCATGGCCAGTTCCTGGTCGGCGGGGTCGCGGGTGCGGTAGGCCCACGGCAGGGTGGTCCAGTACCGGTCGATCGCGTCGAAGACCTGCGTCGCCGCGCCGAAAAGGTGGGCTCCCCACAGTGCGTGCGCGAGGTGGTTCAGGTCGAGCTGGGAGGCGCGGCGCAGGTCGCTGTAGCGGAACCAGGTGTCCAGGGCGTGCCCGGCGTCGCGGACGGCGTCCTCGGCGACCCAGTGGAGGTCGAGCGCCTTCTCCTGGCCGCGTTCGCGGCGGTAGCGCTCGATGCTCAGGTAGAGCGGCAGGAGGTGGACGGCGGACTCGGGCGGGGCCGAACCGGACGCCCAGTGCACGAAGTTGGCGGCCTCGGTCAGCGGCCCGGGCGTGCCCGCGCACACGAACTGGAGCATCCGGTGGTACGCCTCGCGGTTGTGCGGGTCGCGCTTGTCGACCTGGGCGAGGATGCCCCAGGGGCCGCGGGGCAGCATCAGGGCGGGCGGCGCCTGGCGGTGCTCGTCCATCGAACGGTGCTCGTCGAGGAGGGCCAGCGCGAGCAGGCAGACCCAGGGCACGGGGTCGGCGGGGCTGAGCTCGGCGGCGTCGCGGCAGGCGGCCCACGCCTCCTGCCACAGCTCGCGCGTACGGGGGTGGCGCGCGCGGTGGGCGCGGACGGCGCGCTCGACGACGACACGGGTGTGCATGACGGACGCGGCGACGCTGCGCGGTTCCTCGGACCGCCACGCCTGGACCACGTCGGATCCGGCGGCGACCGCGGCGAGCACCTGGGTGCGCTGGGTCCACAGCCCCCAGCCGTCCGTCCGGTCCAGTAAGTGCGCCATCGCCAGCCAGCGTCCGGTGCGCAGGTCCTGCACGGCCACCCGCAGGTCGTTGTCGTGGCCGGCGGGGTGGTAGACGGGCCGGAAGTCGCCGCCCGCCATCACCTCGCCCCGGTCGACGGGTAGTCGGGACGGGCGCGTCTTGCGGTGGTCGTGGTCATCGGTCCTCGCATCGCATGGCCTTCGCGCCTGGTGATCGGCGATCACTATAGAGTGACTATGAGCGTTCGAGTCATGAAACTTTTTCGAATGCAACTATCAAGCCACATACAAGATGTGAATTCGCGTCAGGAGGCTGTCGCCCGCGCGGATCGATCTTGACGGGGCGGCGTCCGCTGGTGAAGGCTTCCCGGAGACGATCGCGCATGCCGACACCAGGGACGGAGTGGTGATGACGGGCCCGGTGCTCGCTGTGGACCAGGGCACCTCGGGAACCAAGGCCCTCGTCGTCTGCCCCGTACGAGGAGTCATCGGCTCCGCATCCGCCCCCGTACGGCCCCGGTACCTGCCGGGCGGCCGTGTGGAGGTGGACCCCCGCGAGCTGCTGGATTCCGTCGTCGACGCGGGGCGCGCCGCCCTGGCCGCGGCCGGCGCACCGGTCGCCGCGGTGGGCCTGGCCAACCAGGGCGAGACCGTCCTCGCCTGGGACCCGGCGACCGGTGAGCCGCTGACCGCAGCGATCGTCTGGCAGGACCGCCGAGCCGAACAGCTCTGCGCCGAACTGGCCCCGCACGCCGAGGCGTTGCAGGACCGGACGGGACTGCCCCTCGATCCGTATTTCGCCGCGCCCAAGATGGCCTGGATACGTCGCCACCTCACCCGGCAGGGCGTCGTGACGACCAGCGACGCCTGGCTGGTCCACCGGCTCACCGGCGCCTTCGTCACCGACGCGGCGACCGCCGGCCGCACCCAGCTCCTCGACCTCGACACCGTCGACTGGTCGCCGGCGGCGCTCGACGCCTTCGGCCTCACCGGCGAACCCCTGCCCGAGGTCGTCGACGCGGACACCCGCGTCGGCACCACCACCGCCTTCGGGCCCCCGCTGCCGCTGACCGGGCTGCTCGTCGACCAGCAGGCCGCGCTCCTCGCCCAACGCGTCACCGCACCCGGTACCGCCAAGTGCACCTACGGAACAGGGGCGTTCCTCCTCGCCCAGAGCGGGCCGCGCCCGCGCCGCAGCACCACCGGACTCGTCGGCTGCGTCGCCTGGCGGCTCGCCGGACAGACCAGCTACTGCCTGGACGGCCAGGTCTACACGGCCGCGTCCGCCGTCCGCTGGCTCACCGACCTCGGCGTCATCTCCGGTGCCCAGGACCTCGACACCGTGGGCGGGACCGCACCCGACGCCGGCGGCGTCACCTTCGTCCCCGCGCTCGCCGGCCTCGCCGCCCCGTGGTGGCGGGGCGACCTGCGCGGCTCGGTCACCGGACTCGGCCTCGACACCACCGCCGGGCACCTCGTGCACGCGCTGTGCGACGGCATAGCCGCACAGGTCGCCGAGCTCGCCGACGCCGTCGCCGCCGATCTCGGCGAGCCGCTGGCCACCCTGCGGGTCGACGGCGGACTCACCCGCTCCGCCCTCCTCATGCAGGCGCAGGCGGACCTGCTGCAGATCCCCGTCGAGGTGTCCGCGCTCCCGGACGCCACCGCCCTCGGCGTCGGCGCCGTCGCCCGGCTCGGCCTCGACCCCTCCCTCGCCGTGCACGAGGCCGTACCGGAGTGGAAACCGTCCGCCGTCTACGAACCGAGGGCCGGCGCCGGGCATGCCGCCGAGCGGCGCGCACGGTTCCGGACGGCGGTGTCCGCCCTGCTCGACGGCCCCGCATGACCCTGACCCGGCGCGGCCCGCTCCCGGGCGGCGCCCCCTACGACGTGACCGTCGTCGGCGCCGGCCTCGTCGGCTCGGCCATCGCCCGCGAACTGGCCCGCCTCCCCCTGCGGACCGCCCTGATCGACGCGTCCGACGATGTCGGAAACGGCACCTCCAAGGCCAGTACCGCCATCCTGCACACCGGTTTCGACGCCGTGCCCGGCTCCCTGGAGGCCCGGCTCGTCCGCGACGGGCAGCGGCTGCTCGCCGCGTACGCCGCCGACAGCGGCATCCCCGTGGAACCGGTCGGAGCCCTGCTCGTGGCCTGGAACGAGGAGCAGCTCGCGGCCCTGCCGGGCCTCGCCGACAAAGCCGTGCGCAACGGCTACCACGCGGCCCGCATCCTCCCGGCGGGCGAGGTCCGGGCCCGCGAACCGGAGCTCGGCCCCGGCGTGCTGGGCGCCCTCCACGTACCGGACGAGTCCCTGATCTGCCCCTGGACGACCACCCTCGCCTACGCCACCCAGGCCGTGCGCGCCGGCGTCGACCTCCACCTCAACTGCCCCGTGCGCGGAATCGCTTCGGGCGACCCGCACACCCTGGACACCGACCGGGGCCCGCTGCGCACCCGGTACCTGGTCAACGCGGCCGGCCTGTATGCCGACGAGATCGACCGGCTCCTCGGCCACGCGGACTTCACCGTCACGCCCCGCCGCGGCCAGCTGATCGTCTTCGACGAGCTCGCCCGCGGCCTCGTACGGCACATCCTGCTGCCGGTGCCCGACGCCCGCGGCAAGGGAGTGCTCGTCACGCCGACCGTGTACGGGAACGTGATGCTCGGGCCGACCGCCGAGGACCTGGACGACAAGACGGCCACCGGCTCGACCGCCGAAGGGCTCGCGCTGCTGCGGGAGAAGGGCCGGCGGATCCTGCCGGCGCTCCTCGACGAGGAGGTCACCGCCGTGTACGCCGGGCTGCGCGCGGCCACCGGTCAGGAGGACTACGCGATCCGCGCCCATCCCGCCCAGCGGTACGTGACCGCGGGCGGGATCCGCTCCACGGGCCTGACCGCCTCGCTGGCGATCGCCGCCCATGTGGTGGAACTGCTCGCCGAAGGCGGCCTGCCCGTGACCGGCGCCCGCGAACCGGAACCCGTGCGGATGCCGAACCTCGGCGAGGCCTTCCCCCGCCCGTACCGCGACGCGGCGATGATCGCGGCGGACCCGGAGTACGGACGGATCGTCTGCCACTGCGAGCGCGTCACCCGCGGGGAGATCCGCGACGCGCTCGCCGCGACCGTACCGCCCGTCTCGCCGGACGGCCTGCGGCGGCGCACCCGGGCCCGCGGCGGCCGCTGCCAGGGCTTCCACTGCGGGGCCGCCGTCCGCGCCCTGTTCGAGGAGGCCCGACCGTGAACGGCACGGACGGCGGCGATCGGACCGAGGTGCGGGTCGACGTCCTGGTGGTCGGCGCCGGCCCCGCCGGACTGGCGCTGGCCGCCCGCCTCGCCCGAGCGGGAGCCGGCCGGGTCGAGGTGCTGGAACGCGAGCAGGACCCGGGAGGGATGCCGCGCCACCTCCGACACGGCGGCTTCGGCCGGCCGCCGCTGCTCTGGCTGCGGGGCCCCGAGTACGCGCGGCGCTCGGTACGGGAGGCGCTCGCCGCCGGGGCCGCGCTCCGTACCGAAGTCACCGCCACCGGCTGGGCCGGCCCGCTCTGCCTGGAGACCACCGGCCCGGCGGGCCTGGAACGGATCACGGCCCGGGCCGTCGTACTCGCCACCGGCGCCCGGGAACGCCCGCGCAGCGCCCGGCTGGTTCCCGGCTCACGCCCGCAGGGGGTGCTGACCACCGGGGAGCTGTTCCAGGCGGTCCACACGTACGGACTGCCCGTCGGCCGCCGGGCCGTGGTGGTGGGCGCCGAGCCCGTGGCCCGCCACGCGGCGGCCACGCTCCGGCAGGCGGGCACGGACGTGGTGGCGATGGTCACCGAGCAGGCGCGCGCCACCGCCGTACCGGGGATCCCGCTGCTCACGGCGACGACCGTCGGCGAACTGCGCGGCCGGGGCCGGCCGACCGGCGTGGTGATCCACCACAGGGACGGCCGCACGGGCCTCCTCGCCTGCGACACGGTGGTCTTCACCGGCGACTGGATCCCCGACCACGAACTGGCCCGCCGCGGCGGAATCCCCCTGGACCCCGGCACCCGGGGCCCCGGCGTGGACTCCTCCTTCCGCACGGCGGTGCCCGGCGTCTTCGCGGTCGGCAACGCCCTCCACGGCATCGAACGCGCGGCCACCGCGGCCGCGGAGGGCGCCGCCGCGGCCGCCCCCGTGCTCGCCCACCTCGCGGGCGCCCCCTGGCCGGAGCCCGGCCCGCCCCTGCAGGTCCGCGCCCCGCTCGTATGGGTGACGCCCCACCGGATCACGGGCATCGCCCGGCGGCCGCTGCTGCTGCGCTCCGCGGAAGCAGTGACCGCCCCCGTGGTGACGGTGACCCAGGACGGCCGCCCGCTGTGGCGGCGACGGTTCCCCCTCTCAGCCTCCCCGTCCCGCTCCCTGCACCTCCCGCCCCACTGGACCGCCCGCGTGGACCCCGCGGGCGGCCCGGTCGTGGTGACCCTGGCCTGACCGGCCTCCGTTGCCGTGGCCTGTGCAAAGCATTGGCGAACCCGGCTTCGAAGCTCAACGGTCTCTGGAGTCCATGGCAATTGACTTGCCCTGATATTCGGTCACCCATAGGGTCTTCGCAGTAGCGATTCACTTGAGGGGGACCTGTGGTATCACGCCTACGTCTTGTAGGGGCATCGGCCGCCGCGCTGACCGTCGTCATCGGCCTGGCCGGCCCGGCATCCGCATCCGACGAGTACCGCTGTACCGCCTACCAGCACATCGAACTCCCGACCAGCGGGTTCAACACCGACATCACCAGTCGCGTGTGTGTCTGGCGGAACTTCAGCGGCAAGGTCCGGGCTTCCGCGAGCTTCAGCTGGCAGGAAGGGGGCAGCGGCAAGTTCAACAAGCTGCTGCTCAGCACGCGGCTGGAGAAGAACGACGTCATGAAGGCCAGCGCCGTCTGCAACTACAAGAGCGCCGTCAACTCCAATGAGGCAGGAGGCGGTTACGTCTGCTGGACGCCGTGGACCTCCGTACCGGCGGGCGGCATCACGGGCGACGCCGGGCTCGTCTACGACCTCGCCGACGACGGCAAGGGCGACTTCCTCTGGAACCTCGGCGGCAGCCCGTCCCTCTGAGGCCGCGTGCCGGTCGGCAGGGGACGCCATGCCGCCGGCCGCCGACCGGTCACGACCGGTCGGCGGCCGGCGCGGCATCGCGGTGCCGTCCGTTCCGGGGGTCAGCCCTTGAAGACGTCCTTCATCTTCTCCTTGGCCTGCCGGGCATTGCCCTTGGTCTTCTCGGCGCGGCCCTCGGCGGTCAGGCGCTCGTTGCCCACCGCGCGGCCTGCGGTCTCCTTGAGCTTGCCCTTGGCCTGCTCGGCCTTGGCCCGGCTCTTCTCCTTGTCGGACACGACTGATCACTCCCTGGAGATCGGGGTACGGATGCGTCGTACACCCCGCTTCTGACCACGATCCCCGGCGTCAAACGCGACCCCGCCGATCCCCCCCCGGGGGCCGACGTGACCACCTGGACGCGCGGTGGGACGATGGGGAGCCGGAAGCGGGCCCGAGAGAGGCCGAGAGGGTGAGTGCCACCGTGGCGGAGCTGGACGCGTTCACCGACGTGCTCGACCACCCGATGTACGTGGTGACGGCGGCGGCCGGGGACCGGCGCGCCGGGTGCCTGGTGGGCTTCGCCTCCCAGTGCTCCATCGATCCGCCCCGGTTCGTGGTGTGGCTCTCCAAGGCCAATCACACGTACACGGTCGCCCGGACGGCCTCCCACCTCGCGGTGCACGCCCTGCGGGACGACCAGAAGGGCACGGCCGCGCTCTTCGGCGGCCGGACCGGCGACGACACCGACAAGTTCGAGCACCTCGCCTGGCGGTGCTCGCCCCACGCCCCCGCGCCGATCCTGGAGGACGCCGCCGCCTGGTTCCTCGGCCGGATCGAAGGGCACACCGACGGCGGAGACCACGTCGGATTCCTGCTCGCGCCCGTCGAGACGAGCAGCCCCGGCCCCCGGCGGCCGCCGCTGCTGCTCCTGAGCGACGTCCTGGACCTCACACCCGGCCATCCGGCCTGACGGCCCCGCCTCTGTTTGCGGCCCACACCGACCGCGCAGAGACTGGATCCGCGTGTGATCAGCCAACCATCGAACGGACGACGGGAGAAGGCATGTCTGGATACGGGAACGGATTCGCCTGCGCAGCCGGTGCCGAGGACTTCACCGCCACGGCCCACCGGGCGGGCAAGGGCGGGCGCACGGTCACGGTGAAGGGCACGTGCCAGTGCCGCACCCCCGGCTTCGACCTCGAACTGGTACTCGCGTCCCCACCGTTCGTCCCGGTGCCCGAGGAACTCCACCTGGAGCTGACCGAGGTCCCGCCGAAGGGGGTCGTCGCCCAGGTGATCACGCCCACCGATGTGGAAGGCGAGTTCGAGATCGGCGACGAGGTGGAACGGGTCCTCATCCGCAACCGGAACATCACCGTACTCGTCAAGGAAGGCTGACCCCGGACCACCGCTCGCAGGGGAGTCCTGCCGGGTGACTCGGCCCCGCCCGACCGCTGACATCCGGTCAGGCGGGGCCGTCACCTTGACGCCCCGGGTTCCGAATTCACCCGCACGGGTGAAAATGGGGGCCGGCCACGGACGTGTGGGGGGCGGCATGCCGGTGTTGCTCGTACGGGAGAACAGCCGCGTGCGCGGCTGGCCGGCCTACGTGGGGGCGGTCGGCCTGGGCGCGGCGGCCCTGGCCCTGGCCTCGCTGTGGACCAGCGGGGCATGGGCCACCGGAATCGGCGCCGCCGTCACCACCTTCTCCGGCCTGGTCGCCGAGCGGCTCCAGCCGCGGCGCGGCACGGCGGCGGGCGGGGACGACGCCCCCGCAACCGGAGCGGACGCGCTGCTGCGCACCGCGACGGGCCGGATCCCGACACTGCGGCAGGTGGACCGCCCCGAGCCCGCCGGCGCCCACCACGCGGACGGACATCCCGCCGACGGGAGCCGGACCCCGGCCGCGCCCCCCGCGTACATCCGCCGCGACGTGGAGCCGCAGCTCCGCGAGGCCCTGGGGCGGGCCGGATTCGTCCTGCTGGTGGGGGAGTCCACCGCCGGCAAGTCCCGGCTGGCGCACGAGATGGCCCGCACGCTCTTCCCCGGTCACGCCTTCGTCCGCCCCCTGGGCAGGGCCGCCCTCCCGCAGGCGCTGCGCGTGGCCGGTACGCGGCGGCGCGCGGTGCTGTGGCTGGACGACCTGGAGGAGTTCCTCGGCGCGGGCGGGCTCACGACCGCCATGCTGGCCGCCCTGTCGGCGCCGGCGCCGGGGCGCCGGGTGGTGCTGGCGACCATGCGCACCCAGGAGTTCCGGCGCTTCGACGCCCGCGAGGAGGGCCGGCTGACGGGCTCCGACCGCGACGCCTGGCGCACCCAGCGGGACGTGCTCCGGCAGGCTGAGGTGGTCCGGCTGGCCCGGCACTGGTCGCCCGAGGAACGCGGGCGGGCCGCCGCCCACGGACACGACCCGCGGATCAGGGCGGCCCTGCGGGCGGGGGAGCGTTTCGGCATCGCGGAAGTCCTCGCCGCCGGACCCGAGTTGCTCGCGGCCTGGCACAACGCCTGGGCGCCCGGCGCCAATCCGCGCGGCGCGGCCCTGGTCGCCGCCGCCGTGGACTGCCGGCGGGCCGGACTGCGGAGCCCGGTGAGCCGGGACCGGCTGCGCGAACTGCACCGGCCCTACCTGGAGGAGCGCGGCGGCGGCGACCTCCAGCCGGAACCCTTCGACGACGCGATGAACTGGGCCTGCAAGGCCGTGTACGCCACCAGCGGCCTGCTCATCGGCAACTACACCCAGGGGTACACGGCCTTCGACTACCTCCTGGGCGCGCCCGGCCTGACCCCGGTGCCGGAGCACCTGTGGCAGGCCCTCGTGGCGAGGGTCACCCCCGCCGAGGCCTACGACATGGGCCTGCTGGCCCACCAGGAAGGGCGCCCCAGGCGGGCCGCCGAAGCGCTGTCGCGGGCCCGGCTGGGCGGGGCGCCCGGCGCCGACTTCCTGTTCGCCATCACGGTCGGGGACGCGGGGCGCCCGCGCCGGGCCGCAGCCGACCTCGCCGGGATCACCCGGCGGCGCGAGGACCGGCTGGGCCCCGCCCACCCCGACACCCTGGCCGCCCGCCACCAGCTGGCCTTCTTCACCGGTGAGGCCGGTAACCCGCACGCCGCGGCCGGCCGGTTCGCCGCCCTGGCCGCCCACACCGCGTCCGTCCTCGGCGCCGACCACCCGGACACCCTGGCCGCCCGGCACGAACTGGCCTACTTCACCGGCGAGTCGGGCGCCCCTGCCGAGGCGGCCAGGCAGCTGGCCCGGCTGCTCGCCGACCGGCTGCGGGTCCAGGGCCCGGAGGACCCGCAGGTGCTGGCCACCCGGCGCAGCCTGATCTGGTACCGGACCGGCGAACCGGCCCGGACCGAGGAGCAGTTGGCCGAGCTGCTGGCCGACGCCGAACGCTGCCTCGGCCCCGACGACCCGCACACCCTCGCCGTCCGCAGCAGCCTCGCGGCCTTCGCCGCACGTGCCGGCCGGACCGCCGAAGCGGCGGCCGCCTGGGAGTCGCTGGTGGCCGACCGCACCCGGGTCATGGGCCCCGACCACCCGCACACGATCTACGCCCGCCTGGAATGGGCCCGCGCACTGGCCTCCTCGGACCGCCCCGAGGAGGCCCGCGCCCTGCTCACCCGGACCCTCGACGACGCCCGGACCCTGCTGGAGCCGGGCCACCGCCATCTGCGCCTGGCCCGGGAGCTGCTGGCCGCACTCCCGCCGGCGGGGCGGCACCGGGCGTGACCGGCGTACCACCCGCGCCGGGGGAGGAGGGGCCGGTCAGGCGGCGGCCGGCTCCGTCCGTCCGGCGAGGCCGGGATCCGCGAGCCGCCCGCTGCGGTGCAGCCACCGGACCGCGGCGGCGCACAGGGCTCCCAGGGCGGCCAGCGACAGCCACGGCAGCGCCGGCGCCCCCGAGGCCCGGGCCGCGTCGAGGGCCGCCCCGGTGAGCAGGTTGCCCACGGTGATGCCGATCCCGCAGACCGTGTTGTAGAGCCCGTAGTGCGTCGCGACGAGCCGGTCCCCGGAGAGCCGGACGATCGTGTCCATCTCGAACGGATAGGCGATCATCGTGCCGACGGCGAGCAGCAGCGCCGCCAGCGCCGGCGGTCCGGCGGCGAGCAGCCACCGCCCGGGACCCCCGTCCGGCACCGGTACGGCCGCGGCCAGGAGCAGCGGTACGAACGCGCCGCCCATCACCAGCAGCCCCCAGGTCAACGCCCGGCCCGGCACCGTGCGCGCCGTGCACCAGGCGGTCACCCGCGTCTGGAACAGGACGGTGCTCAGCCCCGAGACGGCGAACAGCGCGGCCGTCGCCGCCCCCGGGAAGGCCCCGTCACCGCCGAGGCGCCGGACCTCCAGCGGCAGCGCCAGGTACACCTGGAAGGTCAGCACGTACGAGCCGGTCATCGCCGCCGCGAAAAGCAGGAACGGCCGGTTGGCGAGGATCCCCCGCCACTGGGCCCACGCCGTCTCCCGCGCGCCGTCCGGGTCCGTGCCCGCCCCGTCCACCGCCCGGCGTGCGGGCAGGCTGCGGATCTGTACGAGGCTCAGTACGGCGAAGATCCCGGCCGCCGTCAGGCAGGTGACGCGGAACCCGGCCCCGGTGAGGACCATCCCCACCAGCGGCCCGAGCAGGATGCCGGCCTGGTAGAAGACGTTGAACAGGGCGAACGCCTCCACCCGGCGGTCGCCCGCGTCCGCGGCCAGGTACGCCCGGGTCGCCGGGTTGAACAGGGCCCCCGCCAGCCCGGTGGCCGCTGACGCCGCCAGCAGGGCGGGCACGGAGTCGACGAGTCCGAGGGCGGCGAAGCCGGCGACGCGCAGCACCAGCCCCGCGATGATCAGGGGCTTGTAGCCGAGCCGGTCGGCCAGGGTGCCGCCGACCAGGAACATGCCCTGCTGGCTGAAGTTGCGTACGCCGAGGACCAGGCCGACGAGCCAGCCGGCCAGTCCCAGCGAGCCGGACAGGTGCGCGGCGAGGTACGGCATCAGCATGTAGAAGCCGAGGTTGATGGTGAACTGGTTCACCATCAACAACTGGACGCTGCGGTCGTAGGAGCGGACCTGCGCGAGGGTGCCCTTCACCGGCCGGAGCCCTCCGCCTGTTCCGGGGATCCGGCGGCCCGCTCCTGGAGGGACAGCGGATCGACGACGGCGGCGCACCGGGTCCAGCGGGTGACCTCCTTCTCGTCGACGCGCCCGACGACCTCCGGTTCGGCGGCCGGCGGGTCGTCGAGGAGCCCGTGGGCCGCGCAGTAGTCGTCGTCGTAGACGGTGCCGAGGTACCGCTGGGGTCCGTCGGGGAAGACCGCGGCGATACGGGTGTCCGCCGGCCGGGTCCGGGCCAGCCAGCCGGCGACCAGGGCGACGGCGCCGACGCTCCAGCCGCCCGTGGCGTAGTGCGAGCCGGCCAGCTGCCGGCAGGCCCAGACCGCTTCGGACGGCGCCACCCAGTGCACCTCGCCGAAGTTTCCGTAGGCGACGTTGCGGGGGTAGATGCTCGATCCGAGCCCGCGCATCAGGCGGGGCCGGGCCGGCTGGCCGAAGATCGTCGAGCCGATGGTGTCCACACCGACCAGCTCCAGCTGCGGGTAGAGCTGCCGCAGCACGCGGGAGACGCCCGCTGAGTGCCCGCCGGTGCCGACGCTGCACACCAGGACGTCGATGTGCCGCAGCTCGGTGGCCAGTTCCAGGGCGAGCGGCGTGTACGCGCCGGTGTTGTCGGGGTTGTTGTACTGGTCGGGGCACCAGGATCCGGGGCTGCGGGCCATCAGCTGCCGCACCCGCTCGCGGCGGGCCTCCTGCCACCCGCCGGCGGGGTGGGGTTCGGCCACGACGTTGACCCGGGCTCCGTAGGCGGTCAGCAGTTTCGTCATGGACGGTTCCAGGCCCGGATCGGTGACCAGGGTGACCGGATGCCCGTGGACCATGCCGGCCAGGGCGAGCCCCAGGCCGAGGGTGCCGCTGGTGGACTCGATGATCCGGGCGCCCGGCAGCAGGTCGCCGCGGGCGCGGGCCCGCTCGACCATATGCAGGCCCGGCCGGTCCTTGATGCCACCGGGGTTGAAGCCCTCCAGCTTGGCCCAGAAGCCGTGTCCTTCCGGAGCGAAGGGCTCGGACACGCGCAGGAGCGGGGTGTTGCCGACGAGCCCGGACAGGGCGGCGCCGCGGGCGGGCGGGGTGGTGCGTGTGGACGGTGAGGACATCTTCCTCTGCTCTCGTTCGTAGACGGACGGTTCCGTGCACGTCTCGTCCGGCGCCGTCGCGGGAGGGGCGTTCGCCCGTGCGCGGCGGAGGGGACGGCGGCCTTCGGGAAGGCCGTACGAACGGCTGCTAGATCCGCCAGCAGCAGACGCGTGTCCTGGTTCTGCGTCCCGCGAGCGCTATCTCGGGAGCGGTGGAGGCGCGGCGCCGTACCGGGCGGGGCGACGCGGCGGTGAGCAGCGCGAGGAGCACCACGAAGAGCACCGGGAAGGCGGCCGGGCGCTGCGCCGCGAGTTCCTGCATGCCCCGTGGTGCGAGGTGGAGGACGCAGGGGTCGTCGGGGTGGGGTACCCCCGGGGAGTCCTGGGCGGCGGGCTGGTGGTGATGGGCCGGGGCGGACCGCGCGAGGGCCTGCCGCGGGGGCGGCTGACCGTCATGGACCAGGCAGCCGATGAGGGCCGCGGTGAAGGCGGACAGCGCGAGGAACGCGGACAGCGCGAGCAGCGGCCGCACGAGGACGCCCGCGCGGCGCGCGGCGGCGCAAGGGTGGAACGACACGGCTCCTCCGTGGAGGTGCTTCGGACCGTGGGCGGGGACGGGGGGCCCGGTAGGGGCAGGTGGATGGTGCCGCGGGTCATGCGGAGTGTTCCGCCGATGCCCGGGGGCCCGGTCGGCGCGGCGCCTGAACGCCCGGGAAGGGTGAACCGCATGCGCCGCGTGGCCCACTGGACCGCCGGGTGCGGGCGGGCGGCGCGGGCCCGGGCTCGGCCGACAGGATCCGAAGAGACGCCCTAGATGCGCAGGACTGCGTGCGCGGGCCGGGCCGGGGTGCCGCATGCCTGCGGCGACGTGCCCGGCGTCGGTGACCCGTCCGTCCGCAGGGCGGGCGTGGCCGGACCGGCGACCGTCTGCGGGTGGTTCGTGGGAGCGGTGCCGCGGTCGGAGCGGTCGGGCATGCACTGCTCGGCCGGATGTGTGGAGCCGTCCGTGCCGGCCACGAGTGCCTGCGGGGAGACGGTGACGGCAGCGGCGGAGGAGACGGAGGAGGCGGAGGCGGGAGGGGTGCGGTGCACGCCGCCGCGGTCGCCGATCCCGTGCGCGTCGAGCAGGCCGATGAGGAGCAGGGCCAGCCAGAGGAGCACCGGCGGACTCCGGTGTCCCCGGATCCGCGGCACGCCGGAGGACGACCGAGCCGTGATCATGTCGTGATCCTAGCCACCGGTTCGCGGCCGACGGCAGGCCCGCCCGGGCGAATGGCTCGAAAGGGGTAGGGCCTTGCCGGCCCGCGGGGGCCGTACGATGATCCGGTGACCCGCACCTGCCACCCGACGAACCGACGCCCCTCGGCGCGCGGTGCGGCGCTGCTCGTGCTGGTACTGGCGGTGCTGACCGGGATCCTCGGCATGCACGCCCTGGGTCCGGCCCCGGCCCCGGTGTCCGCTGCCGTGTCCGCGGGCGGCCACCACGCCATGGCCGGGGACCACGCAACTCCCGTCGTCGAACAGTCGGGCGAGGACTGCTCGCACCCCGCCGGCGGTTCGGGCCATGCAGAGCACGCCGACGCCACCTGCGCCGCTGCCGGCGTCGCCTCCGCGTACGCGCCCCCCGCGCTCGCCAAGGCCCTCGTGGGCCTCCCCGGGGTGTCCTCGTGGGACGCCGCCGAACCGGTGGCCGCGGCCGGCGCCCGGGCTCCACCCGATCTGGCCGAACTGCAGCTGCTGCGGATCTAGAGCGGCCGCGCGGCCCGTCCCACCCGGCACCCGCCGGGCGCACGGCCGTGCTCCGGGCCTTCCCTCTCCATCCGTTCTTCCCGCACGCCCCGGACCGGGCTGCGGATCAAGGAGCAGCACCACCATGACCAGTAAGCGTTCCCTCTTCCGCCGCGCCGCCGCCGTCGTCTCGGCGGGCGCTGCCGCCGTCGTGCTCGCCGCCTGCGGTGGCGGCGACAGCACGGGCGGACACGACGGCCACGGCTCCGCGGCCGCCTCGGCGTCCCCGTCGGCCACCGCATCGGCCCAGGCCCGGACCCCGGCCGCCCAGGGGCAGCACAACGCGGCGGACGCCGCCTTCGCCAAGGGGATGATCCCCCACCACCGCCAGGCCGTGGAGATGGCCGATCTGGCCCCCTCCCGCGCCCGCTCCGCGGAGGTGAAGAAGCTCGCCGAGGACATCAGGAAGGCACAGGACCCCGAGATCAAGACCCTGTCCGGATGGCTGGCCTCCTGGGGCGAGCAGGTGCCCGCCGAGGGCGCCATGGACCACTCGGCGCACGGCACGTCCGGGATGATGACCCCGGACCAGATGGACGGGCTGAAGAACGCCTCGGGCGCGGCGTTCGACACCGCCTTCATGGAGCTGATGGTCCTGCACCACGAGGGCGCGGTGGCGATGGCGAGGACGGAGCAGGCACAGGGCGCCTTCCCCGCGGCCAAGGCGATGGCCGGGGCGATCGTCACCTCCCAGTCCGCCGAGATCGCGCAGATGAACAAGCTCCTCGGCAAGGGCTGACCTTCCCCGGCGCCGCGACGGCGCCGCCCGGCACCTGACCGTGCGCACCGCCTCCGGTCTCCGCGCGCGGAGACCGGAGGCGGGCTGTCGCGCGCCGCGCCCGCTCCCCTACAGTGCGTGATGCCCAAACCGGTCCGTGACGACGCACAGCCGCCGAACAGGAGCAGACCAGTGGCCACCCACGCCCGCCCCGGCCCCCTCCCGGTCCCGTCCCCGGCCGGCCGCCCGGTCCCCGAGCTGGACGCCGCCGCCGTACGGGACTGGCAGGCCGGGGGAGGGGAGCTCGTCGACCTGTTCGCCCAGGCCCGCGCGCGGCTCGGCGGCGTCGCCGCGTTCCGGCTCGGCCCGCGCCCCACCGTCCTGGTCACCGCGCCCGAAGCCGTCCAGCACGTCCTCGCGCTGCGCCCCGACCTGTACGTGAAGCGCTCGCACCGGGCCCGGCTGCTGATCGGCGACGGGCTCCTGGCCGCGACCGGCGAAGCCTGGCAAAGCCAACGCAGGCTCCTCCAGTCCCAGTTCACCGGGCGCGGGATGCGCCGCTACGAGCATCGGATCTCCGAGGCCGCGCGGACCACCGCGGCCCGCTGGGCCGCGTACGCCCGCGACGGGCAGGTACTCGACGTCGGCGAGGAGATGCGCCGCTTCGCCCTGGACACCATCTGGCGGTCGCTGACCGGGCATCCCCTGGACCCCGGCACCGAACGTGAACTGGCCGCCGTGCCGGCCGTGGTGGCCGCCCTGCCCGGCCTGCCCGCCGACGGCGTCGCCGCCCAGGGGGTGGTGGCCGCCGAACTCGCCCGGATCGACGCCCTGTCGAGCCGTGCCATCGCAGCCGCCCGCACCGCCGGCGCGGGCCCCCACGGCCCGGGGCTGCTGCACGTCCTGCTGGAGGCGGCGGAAACCTCCCCCCAGTACACCGACCGGCTGATCCGGGACGAGCTCGTCACCCTGCTGGTCGCCGGCCACGAGACCACCGCGACCACCCTGACCTGGCTCCACCTCCTGCTCGACCGCAACCCGACGGCGCGGGAGCGGGCCCTGGCCGCGGGCGCGGAAGGCTCCCCGGAACGGCGCCGGGCGGTGCAGGCCCTGGTCCACGAGACACTGCGCTTCTACCCGTCGGCCTGGATCCTGCCCCGCCACGCGGTGGGCGACGACGTTCTCACCGGATACGCGATCGAGGCCGGCACCGACGTCCTGGTCTGCCCCTACCTCACCCACCGGGACCCCGGGACCTGGGAGGAACCCGGCCGCTTCGACCCGGACCGCTTCCTCACCCCGGGCCGGCGGCCCACCCGCCCCGGCAGCTACGCGCCCTTCGGCCTGGGCCCCCGGGCCTGCCTGGGCCTGCAGTTCGCCCTCCGGGAGTCGACCGTCCTCCTCGAACACCTGCTGCCCGCCCACGTCCCGCACTTCCACTCCGTCCCCGCCAAGGCCGCCTACGGCCTCATCGTCCGCCCCGACGGCCCCACCCCCGCGACCCTCGGCGCCGCCGCGCCCCTCTAGACCCTTCACCCCGTCAGGTCGGCCGGGGCGGCTCTGCGGAGTTCGGCCGGGGTCTGTCCCGACCAGCGGCGGACCGCGCGGCGCAGGACGCGGACGTCGCTGTAGCCGACCCGGCCGGCCACGGCCTGCAGCGGCAGGTCGGTCGTGTGCAGCAGGTCCACGGTGAGCTCGTGCCGTACGAGCTCGGTCTGCTCCCGCCACGTCGTGTCGTGCTCGGCGAGCCGCCGTTGGAGCGTGCGAGGGCTCACCGCCAGACGGCGGGCCACCTCCTCCAGACTGACGGCGCCGTCCCGGAAGGCCGCGCGGAGCACGGCCCGGAAGCGGTCGAGCCAGCCGAGCACCGGCTGGGAAGCCGCCAGGACCAGCTCCGCGTGCTGCACCAGGATCCTGTCCACCCCCGGCTGCGCCCTGGGCAACGGCACCCGTACGTCGTCCTCGGTGAAGGAGATCGAGTTGTACGGTGCACCGAAGTGGATCCGGTCGGTGCCGAACAGCCGGGCCAGCTGCCGGGACCGGCGGGGCGCCCGATGGGTGACCGTGACCCGGGACGGCACGATGGCGCGGCCGGTCGCCGACCTGGCGCGGGTCAGGAACAGCGACAGGGCGAAGAGGTCGACGGCCTCGACCACGTCCGGTCCCCAACTGCCCGTCGCATGGCGGACGGTGAAACGATTGCCGTCCTCCTCGACGATCAGCTTCTCCGCCGCCGGATCACCGAGCACGGCGATCAGGTCCACGGCCTGCGCCAGTGATTCCCGCAGGGTCGGGCCGCTGGTGATCAAGTAGTCCCAGAGCCCGAATGTGCCGATCGGGGCCTCTTCGAGGATCAACGGCCCGATGAGGGTGTGGGGTTCTGCCAGGACCAGGTTCTCCCACACGGCCAGGAGGGACGCGGTCGAGACCCGGGCCCTGTCGTCGCCGAGCACCTCGGCGCCGAGGTCGGGCAGCCGGGAGAGCCCACCGGCGCGGGGGTCGGCCAGGGCGGCGACGAGGGAACGGGTGAGGTGGGCCGAAACGGTGCCGTTGATCGCGGACGGGTGCATGGCAGCAGCGAGGCTATCAAGCGGCCTCGAACAGCTCTTCGGCGGCCGGAAAACGCGTGGACCGCCCCGGCGTCCGTACGGGACACTCCGACTCCTGCCTGCTGGTCCGACAACACAGGGTTTGGGATGGGTTCACCAAAATCGCCCGAAAGCATGCCGAGCAGGGGCTCGGTCCTCCTCGCACTTCGCTACTACGGACGGGAGTTGGCGCGCCTGCGCCGGCTGACCGCTCCGGCCATGCTGCTCCCGGCGCTGGGCAACATCGGCATCTTCTACGTCGCGCCGCTGATCGTCGCCAAGCTCGTCGGCCAGGTCGCCGACGGCGGCGCCGCCGGAATCGACGCGATGCTGCCCTACGTCCTCGGCTTCGCCGGGGTCCTGCTGCTCGCGGAGACGCTGTGGCGGATCGGGCTGCACTGCCTCAACCGGCTCGACGCCCGCGGCATCGAGCACCTCTACGTCATCGGCATGGACGAACTGTTCGCGAAGGACGCGGCGTTCTTCCACGACAACTTCGCCGGCTCGCTGACCAAGCGGGTCCTGAGCTTCGCCTCCCGCTTCGAGGAGTTCGTCGACACGCTCACGTTCTCCGTCATGGGCAGCTTCGTGCCGCTGCTCTTCGCGTCCGTGGTGCTGTGGCAGTACGAACCGATGCTCGTCGTCGGACTCCTCGCGCTGATCACCCTGACGGCCGTCTGCGTCACCCCCCTCATCCGGCGCCGCCAGACCCTCGTGGCCCAGCGCGAGGAAGCCATCGCCAGGGTCTCGGGCCACGTCGCGGACAGCCTGATGAACATGGACACGGTCCGGGCGTTCGCCGCCGAGGACCGGGAGGCCGCCGAGCACCAGTCCCGCGTCGCGCAGTCGCGGCGCCTGACGCTCCGTTCGTGGGACTACGGCAACCTGCGCATCGACACCCTGGTCGCACCCCTGTCCGTACTGACCAACGTGCTGGGCCTGCTGCTCGCCGTCGCCCTCGGCGCGGGGGAGCACGGCGTGGAGGCGATCATCGTCACCTTCACCTACTACGCCAACGCGACCCGCATCATGTTCGAGTTCAACCAGATCTACCGCCGCCTGGAGAGCTCGATGACGGAGGCCGCGCAGTTCACCGAACTGCTGCTGCAGCCGCCCACGGTGCTCGACCCGGAGACCCCGGAGCCGTTGCGGTCCGAGAGCGCCGACGTCCGGTTCGAGCGGGTGAACTTCTCCCACGGCGGTGCGAAGCCGCTCTTCGAGGGCCTGGACCTGGACGTCCCCAGCGGGTCGAAGATCGGTCTCGTCGGCCGCTCCGGCGGCGGCAAGACCACGCTCACCCGGCTGCTGCTGCGGATGACGGACGTGGACGGCGGCCGGATCATGATCGGGGGCCAGGACATCAGCCGGCTGCGGCAGGCGGACCTGCGCAGCCGGCTCGCCTACGTTCCGCAGGACCCGGCGATGTTCCACCGCACGCTGCGGGAGAACATCGCGTTCGCCCGGCCGGGTGCCACCGAGGCCGAGATCCGCCGTGCGGCCGAGGCGGCGCACGTCGCGGAGTTCGCCGACGCGCTGCCGGACGGTTTCGACACCATGGTCGGCGAACGCGGCGTCAAACTGTCCGGCGGACAGCGCCAGCGGGTCGCCCTCGCCCGGGCGATCCTGCGCGACGCGCCGATCCTGCTGCTCGACGAGGCGACCAGTGCCCTGGACTCGGAGAGCGAGATCCTCGTCCAGGAGGCGCTGTGGCGGCTCATGGAGGGCCGCACGGCCCTCGTGGTCGCGCACCGGCTGAGCACGGTGGCCACCATGGACCAGCTCGTCGTCCTCGACCGCGGCCGGATCGTGGAGCAGGGCTCGCACCGGGAGCTCCTGGCCTCCGAAGGGGCCTACGCGAAGCTGTGGAAGCACCAGTCGGGCGGATTCCTGCACGACACCCAACGGAACCGAGGCCGTGTCCTGCGGAGCAGGATGGTCGAAAGTGAATAGTTTGTCCCGATGTGAGCGTCGAAGCTGAAGGTCAAGAGGTCCCGGGACGGCGTCGGCTGGCCCGGGCGGTGCTGACGGGCGTGGCCGCCGTGGGGGCCGGGCTGGTGGCCGGTTCCGCCCACGTGCCCATGGCCGCCCCGCCCGGGGGAGGAGCCGGATCGCGGCCCACCACACCGGAGTCGGCGCTCCGCGAACTGGTGTCGGGGAACGGACGCTGGCGGACCTACCACGAGCGCCACCCCGACCAGACGCGCACCGTGCGGCGCACGCTGGTCGCCGGCCAGCACCCGTTCGCCGTCGTCCTCGGCTGCGTCGACTCCCGCGTCCCGCCGGAACTGGTCTTCGACCAGGGGCTCGGCGACCTGCTGACCGTGCGCTCGGCGGGCGAGGTCCTGGACGAGGCGGTCCTCGGCAGCATCGCCTACGGGGTCCTGGAGCTGCGCATCCCGCTCGTCGTCATCCTGGGGCACCAGTCGTGCGGGGCCGTCGCCGCGGCCGTGCGGGCCGCCGAGGGCGGACCGCCGCTCCCGGGCCACATGCAGTACCTGGTCGACCAGATCCGCCCCGCCATCGACCGCGGGCTCCGGGGAGCCGCGCGGATCGACGCCGCGATCACCGCGAACGTACGGCTGGTGCGGGGGAGGCTGGCCGCGGAGCCCGAGATGGCCGCCAGGACCGCCGCCGGGGCGCTGGCCGTCGTGGGCGCCCGGTACGAACTCACCAGCCAGCGCGTGCGGCTGGTGCACTGAGCGCACGCAGGCGTACGAAACCCCGTTCGTCAACCCCGTGCGGGCGAGGCCGCACGTCCGGGTGGTTGTTTCCCGCCGGGGCGCCTTTCGGCGATCAAGGTTCCCGGGGGCCGGGAGAGTTGACTCATGATCACCGACTCCTCCCCGACGCCCGGCTCCGACCCCGAGCCCGACCCTGCCCCCCAGCCCGCGGCGGACACCGCACGACGCCCCTCCCGCCGCACGCTCATCGCCGGCGCCGCCGCGGTCGCGGGAGCCGGCGCCCTGACGGCCGCCACCGCGTCCGCCGGGACCCCGCAGGCGCCGGCCGGTTCCGCGCGCCCGGACTGGGAGACCTGCCTCACGATCGCCCGGGCCGTCCTCGTACGGGGCGACGACGACGAGCCCCTGGTGCCGCGTTACACGGACATCCTCCTCACGAACGGCCTGCCGCGCTCGCGCATGCCCCGCAGGAAGGTGCTCGTCGTAGGCGCCGGACCGGCCGGTCTGACCGCCGCCCACCTGTTGCGCGAGGCCGGCCACGAGGTCACCGTCATCGAGGCCAACGGCAACCGCGTCGGCGGCCGGATCAAGACCTTCCGCACCGGCGGACACGAGAAGTCCCCCGCCGCCTTCGCCGACCCCAAGCAGTACGCCGAAGCCGGCGCCATGCGGATCCCCGACAGCCACCCGCTGGTGACCGGACTGATCGACAGCCTCGGCCTCAAGCGCCGGCGCTTCCACCTGGTCGACGTCGACGGCTCCGGCCGCCCCGCCCACCGCACCTGGATCTTCGTCAACGGCGTCCGCGTCCGCCGCGCCGACTACGCGCGCAGCCCGCAGACCCTCAACCGCTCCTTCGGGGTGCCTGCGGCCTACGAGTCGATCCCCGCCGCACAGATCGTCCGCAACGCCTTCGCCCCCGTACGCAAGGAGATCGAGGGCAAGAAGGACAAGGCGCTCGTCGAAGGCTGGGCCCGCATCATCCAGCGCTACGGCCACATGTCGATGTACCGGTACCTGACGGAGGAGGCGAAGCTCGACGAGCGCACCATCGACCTCATCGGCACCGTCGAGAACCTCACCTCCCGCCTCCACCTCGCCTTCGTGCACAGCTTCATCGGGGCCTCCCTCATCAGCCCCGACACCGCCTTCTTCGAACTGCCCGGCGGCACCGCCACCCTGGCCGACGCCCTCTACGCCCGGGTCGAGGACATCGTGCGGCTCGACCGGCGCGCCACCCGGATCACCCACGGGGAGGGCAGGGTCACCGTCGACACCGTCTCCGAGGGCCGCGGCGGCCGCCCCGTGCAGCGCGAGACCTTCACCGGCGAGACCGCCATCATCACCGTCCCCTTCTCCGGCCTGCGACACATCCCCGTCACCCCCGCCCTCTCCTACGGCAAGCGGCGCGCGATCACCGAGCTGCACTACGACGCGGCCACCAAGGTGCTGCTGGAGTTCAGCCGCCGCTGGTGGGAGTTCGACGAGGCCGACTGGAAGCGCGAACTGGAAGCCGTGCAGCCGGGTCTGTACCGCAAGTACCAGCTCGGGCAGACCCCCGAGGACGGCACGCTGCTGGGTGCCCACTCCTCCGTGGCGCGCAGCGGCATCTCCGGTGCCCAGCGGGCCCACTACGCGGCCTGCCGCAGCCTCACCCGCGACCAGCCCGAGGCCGCCGGGGTCATCGGCGGCGGCTCGGCCACCGACAACCCCAACCGCTTCATGTTCCAGCCGTCCTACCCCGTCGAGGGCAGCCGGGGCGGGGTCGTGCTCGCTTCCTACAGCTGGTCGGACGACGCCCTGAAGTGGGACTCCCTGGACGACGACGAGCGCTACCCCCGCGCCCTGGCCGGCGTCCAGGAGGTGTTCGGGCAGCGGATCGAGGTGTTCTACACCGGCGTCGGACGGACCCAGTCCTGGATGCGCGACCCGTACGCCTACGGCGAGGCCTCCGTACTGCTGCCCGGCCAGCACACCGAGCTCTTCCCGCACGTACGCAGGCCGGAGGGGAACCTGCACTTCGCGGGCTGCCACACCTCCATCAAGCCGGCGTGGATCGAAGGAGCCCTGGAATCCGCGGTGCGCACCGCCCTGGAGGTCCACACCTCGGCGTGAGACCGGCGGCCGGCGGCCGGTGGCCACCGGCTCAGCTCTCGGCGAGCACGACCACCCAGTCGTGCTCGCCGAAGCGCACCCGCTGCCGCTTGTCGGGATTGAGCCGCACACCGTACGAGGGAGCCGTGGCGGACTGCGCGCGCAGCCGGTAGCCGACCGCGCACTCGCGGCGGCGGCGCGCCGACTCGACCACTGTCGCGAACGCCACCTCACGGTCGGTGCGGACGTAGTCCGCCACCGGCCTCAGATAGAACTCGCTGCCCTCCGCCTTGAACAACTCCTCGAACACGTCGGCGAGATGCGCGCTCTCCGAGATCTGCGTCATCAGGAGGCTGATCAGCCGGCCGCTGACGATGAAGTCGGCGCCGGCCCGGGCAGGAGCCAGCAGGCGGTTGCCGTCGTCGGACATCTCGGTGGTGAGCGGGAGTTCGCAGCCCGCGGCCTCCCCGATCGCCCGCAGGTGCAGCAGCGTCACCAGGGTCCGGTCGTCCGTGGCGCTTGCGGGCTCCGGGGCGAAGGCGGGCGTTGCCGCGCCGGGCGCCGCGGCCGCGGTCGGGACCGCGGGCACGGCCACGGCGGCGCTCTCGCGGTCCGCCTCGCCGATCACGATCACGCTGTCGTAGGACGGCACGTCCAGTTTGGCCAGGACGTCAGGGTCGGTGATGTCCCCGCTGTGGAAGGCCACTTCGAGACGGACGCGCGCGGCGGCGACCTCGGCTGCGGCCCGCAGCGTCGCCCCGTCGCCAAGGGCCACGACGTCCAGGGTGGTGCCGGGGCTCACGAACTCGTCGAGCTGCTCGACGACGAGCGGTGCGCGACGGTTCCAGCCGAGAAGGAGCAGTCGTTCGGCGAAACGGCACCGGGGGCGGGCGGTGACGATCGCGTCCTCTTCGACCCAGGGGCCCGCCGGCTCCGGCACGGCCGTGTCGTCGTCCTCGGAGACCAGGATGATCCGGTCGTCCGCGGCGATATGCGTGCCCTGATCCGGATTGAGCACGACACGGCCGTCGGCGTGCAGAAGTCCGACCACCGAGGACGTGGTGAACGCCAGGAGGGCCTCGCCGAAGGTGCGTCCGGCGAGAGCCTGCGCGGCGGCGGTGTAGAACTCGTCGCCGTCGAAGTCCAGCAGGTCCTGGTAGACGAGGGAGAGCCCGGGCTGGCGGGCGGTCTGGACGAGGAGCCGGGCGATGATCTCGTCGGCGCACAGCACGTGCCCGCCGGGCCCGGCCGCCAGCCTGGCGGTGAGGTGGTTGCGGGAGTCGCGGACCGCGGCGACCACCACCGTGTCGCGCGGGCGCGGGAGCGCGGCGTCGAGGGCGAGCAGGGTCTTCACCACGTGGGCGTCGCCCGAGTCCCCGTCGGGAGGCAGCACGAGGACCGCCTTGGACGTCTGCGGGCTGACCCGGGCCAGCGCCGTCGGATCGGTGGTGGGGCCGCTGCGGCAGATGATCCGGGTGCCGCCCGTGCCGCCCGTGCCGCCCGTGCGGCGTCCCGTGCCGCCGAGGCCCGTGGCGACCTCGTCCTCCATGTCCACCTTGTCCTTCGGGGCGAGGACGGCGATGGCGGACCGGCGCTGGTTGGCGTTGGCCGCGACGAGCTCCGAGACCACCGGGAAGATCTGGTCGGACCAGCCCAGGACGACGGTGTGCCCTGCCTCCAGCACCGTGGAGTGCCCGCGGCGCAGCGACAGGATGCGCCCGTTGATGCCGGTGGTGATCAGACCGACCAGCGTCGACACGAACAGCAGGGCCACCAGGGCCAGCGTCACCGAGGCGAGCACGTAGAGCGGCGAGCCGACCGCGCCCCCGAGCTTGAGGGTCTGCCCAACGCTGACCCATACGGCCGTGAGCCGCCCCGGGACGGTGGGCGGCGCCGCCCGGTCGGCCCAGACGAGCACCGCGCTCGCCGGGACCACTACGGCCAGGCAGGCCAGCGCCAGCCACCCGATGAGCGGGGTGGTTCCCCCCGCCACCAGGTTGTCGAACCGGTACCGCAGGCGCAGCCGCAGGGACGTCGTGTGCTGCTGTGCCATGGGTGCTCCCTCGTCTTCCGAGCTGCTAACCGGTGGGAGCCCGCCCGGTTACGGCTCGAACCGGCCTATGCGGGCCCGCCCTCGGGGCCGGGAAGTCCGAGCAGGTCGAGCAGGGTACGGCGGAGCGCGGCATCGGTGGCCGGGGCGGCGCGCCCGGCGATGCCCGAACGGAACAGGCTCGCGCCCTCCATGAGCATCACGAAGACCTCGGCGCGGGAGTGCGCCGCGACCGGGTCCAGGCCGGGGGAGCGGTCGCGGACGAAGCGGGACACATGCCCGGCGTACGCGGCGTAGAAGGCGCGGACGGCCCCGGCCGCGGCCTCGTCGTGCGCGGCCATGGCCCACACCTCGGTGAACAGCCGTACCAGGGACGGGTCGTCGTGGTCACCGAGGAGGGTGTCCAGGACGGCCGCCGGGTCGCCCGCCGCGTCGCCGGCCCCCGCGAGGGCGGCGACGCGTGCCAGCGAGGACGCGAGGACGCGGTCGAGCAGGGCGGTCAGAAGATCGGAACGGGCCGGGAAGTAGTACTGGAGGTGGCCCAGCCGCACGCCCGCCGCGTCGGCGACCGCCCGCATCGTCAGTTCGGCGCCGCCCGCCGAGCCGAGGACGTGCTCCGCCGCGTCCAGCAGGGCCGCACGCCGCTGGTGCCCCTTCGGGGTCGGCGCCGGCGGGTGGACGGGACCCTCGGTGCTCTCGGGGCTGACGGGCTTCTCGGGGTTCATGCCGCGGCCCCCGCCCCAGCCCCCGCCCCAGCCCCCGCCCCAGCCCCCGCCCGGTCGAGCTCGACGCGTACGCCGTGGTCCGCGAGCCGGGCGGCCGCTGCGACCGGGTCGGGGTGCTGCTCGGGGAAGACCACTCCCCGCGGCGGTGGCGCCCCGTCGGTGCCCAGCACGCGCTGCAGGCCCAGGAACGCCCCGACGGCGGTCAGATGGCCCTGGCCGCGCGCGTCGGTGACGGTCGCGGTGCGGCTGCGCCCGCCGTGTGACACGTCGACGCGCAGCTGCGCCGTACCGCCGTCCCCGGGCGAGTGGAGCAGAGCGCGGCGCGCGGGCGCCCAGCGCTCCCCGCCGGCCCAGTGGAAGAAGCCGGTGCCCCGCAGGGCGAGGAGCGCGCGGGTGGCGGCCGGGGAGCTGAAGCCGATGCGGGTGGCCGCGGTGGAGGTGGCGAGGGTCAGCGGGAGGGTGAACTGCTCCGGGGTGTCGATGCGCGCGACCCGTACGGGAGTTCCGCCGATGATGACCGTACGGGCTTCCGTGAGCGGGTCGGCGAACCGGCGGCGCCCGCCGTCGACCACTTCGAAGCCCACACCGAGCCGGTCCATGAACTCCACCGAGTCCGCGCCGGACCGGTCGGCCATGTCCCAGCGGACGGCGATCTCCACCTGCTCGGCGCCGCCCAGACCGGCGGCGAGCGACGCGGCGACGAGGCTGCTCACCCCGCCCATCCAGGCCGAGGACAGCAGGACGGGTGCGGCCGGTCCCAGCAGGGTCGCCACGGTGACCGCCCGCTGCATCCGGGCCGTCCAGCGGGTGATGTCGACGTACGGGACGCCGCCTTCGACAGCGGCGCGCAGGACGCGGTCCTCCGGGTCGTTGACCGCGTTGACCACGGCCCTCACGTCAGCGCGGAAGGGCGCGGCGGAGCCGAGGTCCCACGCGCGCACGTCGGCACCCGTCTCGTCGGCCAGGGCCCGCCCGCGCTCGGGCGAGCGGCCGGTGAGCAGGATCGGGGAGCCGGGGGCGACCATACGGGCGATCTCGGCGCCGACGGTTCCGTACCCCCCGGTGATCAGGACGGGGGCGGACGGGTCGTGCCGCAGGGCATCAGTCATGACGCAGATTCTAGGTCGATTGACCTAGAAATGTGAAACGGGCGTCCGCGGTCAGGGGCGCAGGGCGGCGACGACCTCGTCGGTGGTGCTCACCTTGCCGATGCGCGGGAAGATCTTGCCGAAGGTGTGCGCGTGGGAGTCGGCGTCGGTGTCGGCGGTGGCGTCCTCCGGGAAGACCAGGTCGTAGCTGAGCTCCCACGCCGTGCGGGCGGTGGACTCGACGCCGACGCTGGTGGAGATCCCGGCCAGGACGATGCGGTGGATGCCGCGGCGGCGGAGCTGGAGGTCCAGCTCGGTACCTGTGAAGGCGCCCCAGTGGCGCTTGGTGACGACCACGTCCCCGAGGGCGGCGAGTTCGGCGGGGATCTCGGAGAACGCGGCGGGCGGGGCGGCGGCCGGACCCGGGCGGTCCACGTTGGCGGTGGGAAGGTCCCCGCCGTCCGGCGACCAGGCCACCTTGACCAGGACCACGGGCAGCCGGCGGGCGCGGAACGCCGCGGCGAGCGCGACGCCCCGCTCCAGGAGCTCGGCGGCGGGCCTGGTCGTGGGCAGGGCCAGGATGCCCGTCTGCAGGTCGATGAGGACCAGGGCGGTGTCCTCGCCGAGGGCGAGGCCGTTCGGGTCGGCGGGCATGCGCGCTCCTTCGAATCCGGGTGCGGCCGGTTCGCCGCGGGCGCTCGGCCCGAGGGGAAAGCCTGTCAGAAGCGGCCGCGCCGCCCCGCCGATCGCCACGGCATGTCGCGCGACGGGAGAACCGCCTAGAATGCGAACATGAGTACGAATGCGGGGGAGGTGCGCCCCCTCCTGTCGACGGCGCTGACCGGGGCGGAACTGCTGCGCTGGTATTGGACCCTCGCCGAACTGACCGGACTGGCCCGGCAGATGGGCGTGACCGCCCGGGGCGGGAAGGCCGCCGTCACTGCCCGGCTCGCCGCCGCGCTCGACGGCCTGCCCGAGCCCGCGGCCACGGGACCCGCCGCGCCCCGCCGTGCGGGGCGGCAACTCGCCGCCCCCGTCGACGGGACGACGGTGATCCCGCAGGGGCAGCGCTGCAGCCAGGTGCTGCGCGAGTACTTCGTTCGGGAGATCGGACCCGGCTTCCACTTCGACGCCTTCATGCGGGACTACGTCGCCGGGCACGCGGGGCACACCCTCGCCGAGGCCGTCGGGCACTGGCACGCGACCCGGGAGCGGGCGGCCGGACCCCAGGAGGTCGGCGCCCAGTTCGAGTTCAACCGCTTCCTGCGCGACTGGCACGCCCGCCACCCCGACGGCGCCCGCGCGGACGCCCTGGCGGCCTGGCAGGCCCACCGGGCCCGCCCCCGCGACTGACCTCGGGCGGCCGGCAGCCCCGGCCGCGGTCACGGAGATACTGATCGGCGTGAAGAGCGAACCCGAGGCCGAGACCAAGGCCCCCTCCGACGACACCGTCCTGATCCACGTCGAGGGGCGGACCGGTGTGGTCACCCTCAACCGCCCCAGAGCCCTCAACGCCCTCACCCACCCCATGGTGCTGCGGATCGCCGAGGCCCTCGACGCCTGGGCGGACGACCCCGCCGTGGGGCAGGTCCTGATCCGCGGGGCCGGCGAGCGCGGGCTGTGCGCGGGCGGCGACATCCGGGCCATCCACGACGACGCCAAGGCCGGGAACACCGCCTCCGCCGGCTTCTGGCGCGACGAGTACCGGCTCAACGCCCGCATCGCCCGCTACCCCAAGCCGTACGTCGCCCTCATGGACGGCATCGTCATGGGCGGCGGCGTCGGCGTCTCCTCCCACGGCAGCGTCCGGGTCGTCACCGAACGCTCCCGCGTGGCCATGCCTGAGACCGGCATCGGCTTCGTCCCGGACGTCGGCGGGACCTGGCTGCTGGGCCGCGCCCCCGGCCGCCTCGGCACCCATCTCGCCCTCACCGGCACCGCCGTGGGCGCAGCGGACGCGCTGCTCTGCGGGTTGGCGGACCACTTCGTACCCGCCGCACGCCTCCCGGAGCTCACCGCCGCGCTCGCCACGGCACCCGCCGACGAGGTCCTGCCGCGCTACGCCGCCACGCCCGAGCCCGGGGTGCTCGCCGGCGCGCGGTCCTGGATCGACCGGTGCTACGCGGCCGACACGGTCGAGGAGATCCTGGACAGGCTGCTCGCCCAGGACGGCCCGGGCGGCCCGGCGGCGAAGGAGGCCGCCGAGACGATCCTGGCCAAGTCCCCGACCGCGCTGAAGGTCACCCTCGCCGCGGTGCGCCGGGCCGCGGTCCTCGGTACGCCGGAGGAGGCGCTGGCCCAGGAGTACCGGGTCTCCTGCAACGCGCTGACCTCGCCCGACCTGGTGGAGGGCATCCGGGCGCAGGTCGTGGACAAGGACCGCAACCCGCGCTGGTCCCCGCCGACCCTGGCCGATGTCGGCGATGCCGACGTCGAGCGGTTCTTCGCCCCGCTGGGCGAGGACCGCGAGCTGCGCCTGCCGTAGCCCTCCGGGGGTGCGGGGGTGAGGGGCTCGGATCGAGGGGGCCGGTCCCGCGCAGCGCGCACGTGCCACGGCCCCCCGGCACGGGCCTCGCGGCGGGCAGTCAAGGCCCGGCCGGGGGCGACCGGCGGCCGGACGCAGGCAGGTGGCATGTCGTCGTTGCCGGTTCCGCCTCGCGACCAGGGTTCGGGCCGAGCCGGACCTGCCCGCCTGCCCGAGTACCGCCAGGCGTGCGGGCGGCTGCGGGACCGTCGCACGCAGGCCGTGGCCGCCGCGCGCGACGGCCACCGCCCCGCACCGGCCTACGCGTCCGCGCCGACGTACTCCCGCAGGTGGCGGGCGGTCAGCGTGTCGCCCTCGGCCACCAGCGAGGCCGGAGTGCCCTCGAAGACGACCTGGCCGCCGGAGTGCCCGCCGCCGGGGCCGATGTCGATCAGCCAGTCGGCGTGCGCCATCACGGCCTGGTGGTGCTCGATGACGATCACCGAGTTGCCGTCGTCGACCAGCCGGTCCAGCAGGGCCAGCAGTTTGTCGACATCGGCCATGTGCAGTCCGGTCGTCGGCTCGTCCAGGATGTACGTCGAGGACTTCTCCGCCATGCTGATCGCGAGCTTCAGCCGCTGCCGCTCGCCCCCCGACAGGGTGTTGAGCGGCTGGCCGAGCCGCACGTAGGAGAGGCCCACGTCGGACAGGCGGCCCAGGACGGCCCGCGCCTGCCCGGTGGAGAAGAACTCGTGCGCCTCCGAGACCGGCATGTTCAGCACCTCGCTGATGTTCTTGCCGCGCAGCCGGTACGTGAGCACCTCGGGCGTGAACCGCTTGCCCTCGCACTCCTCGCACACCGTGGCCACCCCGGCCATCATCGCCAGGTCCGTGTAGACGAGCCCCAGGCCGTTGCACTTCGGGCAGGCGCCCTCCGAATTCGCGCTGAACAGCGCCGCCTTCACGCCGTTGGCCTTGGCGAAGGCCGTCCGGATCGGCCCCAGCAGCCCGGTGTAGGTGGCCGGGTTGGACCGGCGCGAACCGCGGATCGGCGACTGGTCGGCCACCACCACCCCCTCGCGCCCGGAAAGGTAGCCGTGGATCAGCGAGCTCTTCCCGGATCCCGCGACACCGGTCACCACCGTGAGCACGCCGAGCGGCACGTCCACGCTGACGTCCTTCAGGTTGTGCAGGTCGGCGCCCTTCACCGACAGGTGGCCGCGCGGGGTGCGCACGGACTCCCGCAGCCCCGCCCGGTGCCCGAGGTGGCGGCCGGTGAGGGTGCCGGAGGTGCGCAGCCCGGCCACGTCCCCGCTGTAGCAGAGCTGTCCGCCGGCCGTGCCGGCGCCCGGGCCGAGGTCGACGACGTGGTCGGCGATCGCGATGACCTCGGGCTTGTGCTCCACGACCAGCACGGTGTTGCCCTTGTCGCGCAGCCGCAGCAGCAGGTCGTTCATGCGCTGGATGTCGTGCGGGTGCAGGCCGGTGGTGGGCTCGTCGAAGACGTACGTGACGTCCGTGAGGGAGGAGCCCAGGTGCCGGACCATCTTCACGCGCTGGGCCTCGCCGCCGGAGAGCGTGCCAGAGGGGCGGTCCAGGCTGAGGTAGCCCAGGCCGATCTCGACGAGGGAGTCGAGCAGGCCCCGCAGGTTGGCCAGCATCGGGGCCACGGCGGGATCGTCGATCCGGCGCACGAAGGCGGCCAGCTCGCTGATCTGCATCGACGCGCACTCGGCGATGTTCACGCCCTGGATGAGCGAGGACAGTGCGGCCGCCGAGAGGCGGGTGCCCCCGCAGTCCGGGCAGGCCGTGAAGATCACCGCGCGGTCCACGAAGGCGCGGATGTGGGGCTGCATGGACTCGCGGTCCTTGGCCAGGTAGAGGCGGGTGATCTTGGTGATCAGGCCCTCGTAGGTGAAGCCGTTGGAACCGGCTTTCACCTTCACCGCGCTCTTGTGCAGGAAGTCGGCCCACTCCTGCTCGGTGAAGTCCTTCAGCTTGGTGTCGGGGGAGTAGAAGCCGGAGTTGGCCATGTTCTGCCAGTACCAGGACTCCACGGCGAAGCCGGGGACGGTGATCGCGCCCTCGTTGAGCGTGAGTTCGCGGTCGACCAGCTGGTCCACGTCGATGTCGTTGATCTCGCCGACGCCCTCGCAGCGCGGGCACATGCCGTCGGGGTTGTTGAAGCTGAACGCGCTGGACGTGCCGATGTGGGGCGTGCCGACGCGGGAGTAGATGATCCGCAGCATGGTGTAGGCGTCGGTGGCGGTGCCCACGGTGGAGCGGGAGCCCGCGCCCATCCGCTCCTGGTCGACCACGATGGCGGCGCTCAGATTGTGCAGTCCGTCCACGTCCGGCCGGCCGAGGCTCGGCATGAAGGACTGGAGGAACGCGGTGTACGTCTCGTTGATCATCCGCTGCGACTCGGCGGCGATGGTGCCGAACACGAGGGAGGACTTACCGGAGCCGGAGACACCGGTGAAGACCGTCAGGCGGCGCTTGGGGATGTCCAGAGAGATGTCGGCGAGGTTGTTCTCCCGGGCTCCCCGGACCTGGATGACCTGGTGGTTGTCGGCGGCGATGTGCACGGAACTCCTCGAGGTGCGGCGTCTCGGCTTACTCTCTGCGCTTTACTCTATACGTTGTACTCTATACGGTGTAGTCAATTAATGGCGAAGGTTCGGAGGCCGGGACATGGAGAAGGACCGGAGCGGGGCGGGAGACCCCGTCCGCACGCTGGAGCTGCTGTGGCGCGAGCCCGGACAGCCGGCGCAGCCCGGCCGGCGCGGCCCGCGCCAGGGCCTCAGCGTGGACGCCGTCGTCCGCGCCGCGACCCTGCTCGCCGACGAGGAGGGACTGCCCGCACTGACGATGCGGGCGCTGGCGCAGCGGCTCGGCGTGACGCCGATGACCGTCTACACCTACGTACCCGGCAAGGCCGAGCTGCTCGACCTGATGCTCGACGACGCGTACCTGCACATGGAGCGCCGGCCGGCGGACCCGAAGGAGCCCTGGCAGGTCCACGTGACCCGGGTGGCCGAGGACAACCGGGACCTGATGGTCCGCCACCCCTGGATCGCCGACCTGGCCGTCACCCGCCCGCCGCTGGGCCCCGGGGTGATCGGGAAGTACGAGTACGAGCTGGCGGCCTTCGAGGGGATCGGGCTCACCGACACCGAGATGGACGCGGCCCTGACGCACCTGCTGGGCTTCGTGCACGCCAACGCGCTGGCCGCCGCCGACGACGCCGACCACAACAGCCGCCAGAGCCAGGAGGACTGGTGGGCCGTCAGCGCCCCGCTGCTGGAGCGCGCCCTGGACCCCGACCGCTACCCGCTCGCCGGCCGCGTCGGCACCGCGGTCGCCGGCTACCACCCCGGGACGATCTGGACCTTCGGCCTCCAGTGCGTCCTGGACGGCCTGTCCCACCGCCTGGCCGACCGTCCGGCCTCCCGCGCCACCCCGTAGCCCGTTGCCGGATGCCGTGCTCAGGGCTGCCAGCGGGGGGCATCGTCGTCCGGTGTGTCCGGGCTCGAGAAGTGGAAGGGGACGCAGAGGTGGGCCGCGAGGTCCCCGCCGGCCCTCTCGGCCGCCACAGCCACGGGATGGCGGCCATCGAGCTTCGCGCCTTCTCCGAGGTGGCGTTCGGCCAGGGACCGGTGGATGAAGGCCAGTGCGTACTCCTCTGCCGGTTCGGCTGTGATGGCCAGCAGCCGCACGAACCAGTCGTGGACGGTGTCGCCGTCCCAGACCGCCTCGATCGCCACGACGCTGCCGAGGATCCCTCCGACGCGCCGAACCAACGACTCATGGTCCAGGGGAGTGTCGGGCTCTCGGGCGATCCGGTCACCGTGGTGCGCGTACCGGTCGCCGACGATGAGCTGCGCGGTGGCGGCCCCGATTCCGTCGGGGGCCAATCCGATCTCGGTGACGACACGGATCGCCGCCATCAGCGAGTCCTGGAGGACGTACCCGTCAATCTGGTTGCGGATCCCGGCGGGCAGCCCCTCCCACCATTGCGTTCGAGCCTGCTTGTTCATCACGTCCGGTTGCCCCCGCGTCCCGTACGGACCGCGCGACGCGGGTCCCCGCCCCACCCTACGTGGACGGAATCACGCGCCGTCCGGGATCCGGAAGAGACGGCCTAGCGGTAGCCGGTGGTGTTCGCCGGGCGGCCGGGGTCCTGGACTTCGACCAGGTAGCGCCAGGCGTCCGGGCGGCTGCCGTCCAGGTCCGTGAAGCCGTAGACCTGGGCCAGGCGGCCGCTGGAGAGGGACTGGCCGTTCCAGCGGGAGACTTCCGGGTCCGCGGCGAGCGCCGCGACCGCGCGGCCCACGTACGCGGGGGTCTCGGAGATCGCGAAGTGCGGGGACTTGGCCAGCGCGTCCCGCCAGGTCTCCTCGGTCACGCCGTAGGCGTCGAGCATCATCTCCGAGCGCAGCCAGCCCGGCGTCAGCGCCACCGCCGTCGCCCCGCGCCGGCCCAGCTCGTGCCCGAGCGCGAACGCCATCCGCAGCACCGAGGACTTGGCGATGTCGTAGAAGAAGGAGACCCGGTAGTGGGTCGCGTTGTAATCGGTGGTGCCGTCCGTCATCTCCACCACCAGGCCGCCGGGCTCGCGCAGCAGCAACGGCACCGCGAAGTGGCTGGTGATGGCATGCGTCTCCACCGCCAGCCGCAAGAGCCGCAGCCCCTTGTCCAGGTCGTGCTCCCAGACCGTGCTGTCCCACTCGAAGAGCAGCTCCCCGCCCCAGATGTCGTTGACCAGCACGTCGAGGCGGCCCTGTTCGGCGTCGATCCGCCGCACCAGCGCCTCCACCTCGCCCGGCACCAGATGGTCGGCGACCACCGCGATCCCCCGGCCGCCCGCCGCGGTGACCAGCTCCGCGGTCTCCTCGATCGTCTCGGGCCGGTCGTACTCCGAACGGCGGCCCCGGGTGCTGCGCCCCGACACGTACACGGTCGCGCCCCGCGCCCCCAACTGGACCGCGATGCCCCGGCCCGCGCCCCGCGTCGCTCCCGCGACGAGGGCCACCCTGCCTTCGAGACCTTCGGCACCTTCGAGAGTCATGGCACGACCCTACGACGGGCCGCCCGCCCGGAGCCCGCCCAACACGGAGACCGCCGAAAGGGACAGCAGCAGCCCGCCCGCCGCTCCGGCCAGCGCCGCGCCCGGCCCCCACACCGTCCAGGCCGCCCCGAACAGCACGGACCCGCCGAACCGGGCCAGCGCCTGCGCCGTCTGCAGCACCGCCAGCCCCGTCGTACGCAGCCCGGCCGGGAGCAGCGGCCCGGCGGCGGCCATCAGGACTCCGTCGGTGGCCGCGTAGAACAGGCCGAGCAGCGCCGGCACGCCGACGGCCACCGCCGCCCCGGCCGGCAGCGGGGCCAGGAGCAGCAGGCAGGCGCCGAGCAGGGCTGCGTGCCCGCCGAGGAAGACCCGGCCGCGCCCCACCCGGTCGGCGAGCCGGCCCACGGGCACCGCGGCCAGCAGGAAGACGGCCGCCGTACCGACGGGCAGCAGCGGGAAGTACGCGGCCGACAGGTCCAGGCGGCGCTGGAGCAGCAGGTAGAGGAAGGCATCGCCGACGGTGAACAGGCCCAGCACGGCGGCCGTCAGGCACAGCCGCCGCAGGCCCGTGATCCGCAGGAGGGAGCGTACGGGCGGTTGCGCGCTGGCGCGGGGAGCCGCGGGAGCCGGGGCCTCCCGTACGAAGAGCGCCAGCATCACGACGCCCAGGACGGCGACGCAAGCGCTCACGGTGAAGACCGCCGCGTACCCGTCCACCGCCACCCACAGCACCCCGAAGGCGGCCAGCGGCCCCAGCAGCGCGCCCGTCGTGTCGAGCGCCCGGTGCACCCCGAAGGCGCGGCCCTGCATCCCGGGCGGTACCGACAGCGAGATCAGCGCGTCGCGCGGGGCGGTGCGCAGCCCCTTCCCGGTCCGGTCCGCGGCGAGCACCGCCGCCACCGACCAGGGGGTGGTGACGGCGAGCAGTGCCGCCTTGCACGCCGCGGACAGCGCGTACCCGGTGCCGGCGACGAGCTTGTGGCGGCGGGTCCGGTCGCAGATCCGGCCGCCGGCGAGGCGCAGCAGCGCGGTGGCGCCCTGGTGGAGACCGTCCAGGGCGCCGAACGCGAGCGGGGACATGCCGAGTCCGGCCATCAGGTACAGCGGCAGGACGGCGGTGACCATCTCCGCGGAGACGTCCGTGACCAGGCTGACCAGTCCGAGCGCGAACACCGTGCCGGGCACGGCCCGTAGGGGGCCCTTCGGGACCGGGGTGTCCGCGGAGGCGTCCGCTGCCCGGCCGGTCGACAGGTACACGGATGCCTCCGGGGCGGGGTCAGAACCAGTTGACGGTGAGCGGGAAGGCGGCCGTGACGGTCGTGCCCGTGGTGTCGGTCGCGGTCGCGGTGACCTGGATCGTGCCGACGGACCACGGCCTGCCGCCGATCCGGCCGGTGGCGGCGTCGACGGTCAGACCCCAGGGCAGGCCGGTGGCCGCGTAACGGACCGGCGGACTGCCGCCGGTGGCGCTGAGCAGGACGGTGCAGGACTGGTTGAACTTGCAGGTCTGCGGGCCCGGGTCGGCCAGTTTCAGACCGCCCGGGGTCGGGGTCGGGGTGGGGGTCGGCGTCGGTGTGGGCTGCGTCGAGGTGTCGAACACCTCGCTGATCGGCTGGACGTTGGCCGCGTTGCCCGCGTGCGTCGCCGTGCCGAAGAGGTCCTCGAAGGTCCGCAGCAGGTGGTGGTGGTTGAAGGCCGTGGCGTACTTGCCCGTCTTGACCTTCGCGCCGTGGAAGACGGTGGCGATCTGGTTCGAGCCCAGGTAGTTGTCCTCGTCCCAGGTGAGCACCAGCAGGCTGTTGTTGGCCTTCGCCCACTGCGCGTAGGCGTCGATGTTGTTCCTCGTCCAGGTGTCACCGGTGCCGACGGAGCACGAGTGCATGTCGTTGCACTGGTTGGGGACCACGAAGGACAGGTCGGGCAGCGCCGCGAAGTCGTTCTGCGGGAACTGCGTCCACGTCTTCCCGGTGTTCAGCGGCACGTTCTTGAAGGCGAACCACGGATTGTGCTTCTGCGCGTACTGGCCGTTCGTGCAGACCGTGGAACCCTCGCCCGGCAGGTCCTCGTTGTACGTCGCGAAGGTCTTGCCGGCCGCGATCAGCTCCTGGCCGAGGTTGGGCGCCGTCATCGACTGCGGCGTGTAGCAGCCGTCCCCGGTGATGCCCTGCGTGGATCCGGAGAAGAGGTTGAAGTAGTTCGGCTGGCTGGGGTGGGTGAGCGCCTTCATGCCGGTCAGGCTCGCGCCGCCGTTCGCCAGCTGGTTGATGTACGGGGCGTTCGCGCTCCCGATGATCTCCCCGTACTGCTTGTTCTCGTACACGACCACCACGACGTGGTCGTAGGCGGGCAGGGCCGCCGCCGCGGCGGCGTGAGCGGACGCACCGGGCTCGGCCGCCTGTGAGTTGGCGACCGTGAGGGCGCCGAGCAGGCCGAGCGTGCCGATCCCGGCGACGACCGCGGACCACAGGTCGCGGCGTCTCGTGCGCGCCGTCGGTGCAGGTGGGGGTGGGGGCGTGGGCATGGGCGGTTCTCCTCAAGAGGGTGGGCGGGTCATTCCTCGCGCCGGGCCGCACCGGCCACGGCGATGTTCAGGAAGCGCGGTACGGGCCGGTCCCGGCCGCGGAAGTCCTCCGCGACCGCGGACCGCACCGCCGCCAGACGCGTCTCGGGCAGCATCATCAGCAGGCTCGGCCCCGGCCCCTGCCCGGGCGGCCAGGCGCTCAGCGCCCCGGACCGGCGGGCGCAGGACACGGCACGGGCCAGGTCCCGGGGGCGGTCCGCGGCCTCGCCCCGTACGGCCATCAGCACCAGCCGTGTCCCCGAGGCCGCCGGGTCGAAGGCGACGTACCGCCGTCGTCGCGGCCGTCCGCCCAGCAGCAGGGCCCTGCCGGGCCGGGCGTGGAACACCGCCCGGCGCAGCCCGTCGTCCCCCTCCGGCAGGGCAGCGGCCAGCAGCCGGGCCAGGAACGCACGGTCGGGCCGCTCTCCGGCCGCCGCGTGCACGTCGGCCACCGCCAGCGCCACCGCGCAGTCGGCGGGCTCGGCCGTGGCCAGCCCGGCGGCGCCCGTGAGTGAGCCCTGCACGTGCAGGTCCGTCCCGCCGCGGCCGTATCCGGCGCGCGCCAGGGCCCGCAGCACGGTGTACGGCCGTACGGCCCAGGCGGGGGCGTCGGGCAGCGGCCCGGACAGGGCCAGCGGCAGATCGCAGCTGTCCGCCGGATGACCGAGGGAACTGAGCCGCACCAGGCCGTCGTCGCGGGGCGCCGCGGCGGCGGCCGTCGGCCAGCCCGCGGCGGCGACGAGCCCGGGGGAACCCAGGTGGAAGGCGTACGGGGCGCTCCACACGGCGGCCGCGGGCCGACCGTGCGCGGCCTCCAGGGCGTAGGCGACGAGCCGGAACAGCGGATCGGCGGTGGCCCGACGGGCCAGGCCGCCTCCGGCGAGGTCCGCGGTATCGGGTCCTCCGACGCGGGCTCCGGTGCGAGCGGCCGTCCCGGGCACCCGCCCCGACGGGCCCGGGTCCGCCGATGCCCGGCCGCGGGCCCCGCCCCGGCGGGCCGCGGCGGTCGGGGCACCCGTGGCGGGGCCGACCTGGTCGCCGCCGGTGCGGGCGGCCCGGTGGGTCGGGGGACGGGCCCCGGACCGGTCCGGGGCAGCACCCCGGTCACGAACCGTGGGCGGTGCGCCCGTGGTGGGGGCGTCGGGTTCCGCCGCGACCGGGCTGCCGTCGGCGCGGACACCGAAGGGTTCCGTCCGGGCGGCGGCCCCCGCGGCTTCCACGGCTCCCACGGCAGGGTCGGCCCCCTCGGCCCACACCGCCGGGTCGGCCGGAGCGGGAGCCCGGCCCGGGTGTACCGGCCCGGCTGCCGAGGGGCCGGTGGGCAGGGGGCCGGCAGCCCGAGCGGCCGGATCCGTGGACGGGCCGGTGGCGGCGGCGGGACGGCCGGAGCCGGCCGGGCCGGTCACCGGGCGTCCTTGCGGGCCAGGATCCGGTAGGCGTTGCCGCCGTCCGTGCGCCGGGCCGCCGCCGTGCGCAGCGTGTCGAGCACCGCCGCGCCGGCGAAGCACGGCAGCGCCGCCAGCCGTACGGCGTGGGCGCGGGCCCGGGTCCGGCGCGTGGCCGGCGGGCCCCACGGCCGGTCCGGGTCGGGAGCCAGGCGCGCCGCCGTGAGCGCCACCGCGCCGAAGAAGTCATTGCCCTGGTGGGCCGGTCCGTGCTCCTCGGCGACGACCGTGAACCCGCGGTCGGCCAGCGCCTCGCGCAGGTTCGCGGCCGGGGCCAGGTGCTGGTGCTGCGGCTGGAACCACGGCAGCCAGGCCGGGCCGAGGAGCCGCGCCATCCGCGACTCCGGGTCGGGCAGCTCGATCGCCAGGAATCCGCCGGGGGCCAGGACGACGGCCGCCGCGTCCAGCTCGGCGAGCGGATCCCGGGTGTGCTCCAGGTAGTGGTACATGCTGACCACCTCGTACTGGCCCGCCAGCTTCGGGGCGAACTCCGGGAACTGGCCCTGGTATCCGGTGTCCACCCAGCCGCGGCGTTCGGCCCCCCGGACCCCGTCGCCCATGTCGAGCCCGTCGAACCGGGTCCGCGGCCACACGGCCCGCGCCGCGTTGCAGAAGTGCCCGTGCCCGGTGCCGACGTCCAGCCAGGACGCCGGGTCCGCGTGGGGGAGGAGCATCTCGGCTCGCCCCCGGTAGGCGGCGCCCAGCCGGCCGAAGACCGTGCCGGCGCCCTCGCCGCCGCGCCCGTCGTAGAAGTCCCGGTAGTAGAAGTCCAGCCCCTCCGGGGTCAGCCGGGGGTTCTGGAAGACGTGCCCGCAGTCCCCGCACCGCTCCAGGGTGAACCGGCCGGGCTTGCCCTGCAGCAGGTCGGGCACCCGCACGCGCACCGAGATCCGGCCGGAGCCGCACCACGGGCAGTCCGGACGGCGCGCCTCCAAAAAGCGGTCGGTGCCCGCCGCCAGATCGTCCCGGTAGGCGGCCGCCCGCGCGGTGTCGGGAGCACGGTCGCCGCCGGCCGCCCGGGCCGTACGCACGGCGGAGACGAGGGAGCGCACCGGGCGGGCGGCGGTGGCCCGGGCCAGATCGGCCGGCCGCAGCGGCGAGCCGGAGCCGCCCAGCACCAGGTAGGGCTGGAGCCAGTACAGCCCGGCCGCGGCCGCACCCCAGCGGCCCTGGCGTCCGGCGGCACCCGCGAGCAGCGCCAGCCCGCACAGCTGCGCGGCGGCCAGCGCGCCCGGCGGCAGCCCCTGGGCCCGCAGCTCCGCGGCGCGCGCCGGGCCCCCGGTGTCCCCGGGCCCTCCGCAGCTCAGGCCCGGGGCGACGGCCAGCCCCGTCGCGTCGGCGGCGTACTCCTTCAAACGGCGGGTCAGCGCGAGCAGTTCCGCCGGGTCCGGGCGCGGACCGCCCGGATCCACCCCGGCCCGCTCCAGCACCTCCTCGGTGGCGAGGACGGCGAAGCCGGCGCCGCGCCCCTCGGCCAGCCGGTCCCACCGGTAGCGGGCGGGGTCGACCAGGCGCAGCAGCCCCAGAGCCCGTTCGGCGGCGAGGTCCGCGGGCAGCAGGTCCAGCACCCGCAGCCCCTCGCCCTCCGCGTACGCGCAGGCGGTGAGGAAGGTGGCCGCGTCGGGCTCGACCCCGTCGGCGGTCAGCAGCCGCCACCCGGCGGGCCGCGGCACCCCCGCCGACGTGGGCGGCACCACCGCAAGCACCGGCAGGGCCCGCAGCCGCTGCGCGGCGCGTACGGTGCCCGCGCCGAGGGCGGCCAGCAACACCGCGGAGGTCCAGCGGACCCGGGAGAGCGGAGGGTGCGTCATATCAGCTTCTCCAACCGGTCGGCCGCGGCGGCGGCCCCGCCCGCCGCGGCGAATGAGGCCTGAATCCGCCGGGCCGCCCGGCGGTGGCCGGGGTCGTCCAGTACGGCGGTGAGCGCGTCGCGCAGTTCCTCGGCCCGCGTCCGGCCGAACCGCACCCGGACTCCGGCGCCGGCCTCGACCACCTGACGGGCCACGATCGGCTGGTCGTCCCGGATGGGCGCGACGACCAGCGGCAGCCCGTGCGCGAGGGTCTCGCAGACGGTGTTGTGCCCGGCGTGGCAGACCACCGCGTCCAGGTGCGGCAGCAGATCCAGCTGCGGGACGCTCTCCTGGAGCAGTACGCGGTCCGGTACCTCCCCGACCGTGGCGGCGGGTGCCGCCAGGACCAACTGGACCTCCTCGGCGAGTCGTTCGGCCGCTCCCAGCACGGCGTCGTAGAAGCGGCCCCCCGCCTCCTGGTTGAGGGTGCCGAGGGAGACCAGTACGCGCCGTCGACCGGGATCCAGCCGCTGCCAGGGGAACCCGGGCGAGGCCGGACGGGCTCCGAACGCCGGGCCGACGTACGCGTGGTGGGCGGGGAAATCACCTGCGGTTCCCACCAGTTCGGGAGTGGAGAACACCAGCACCAGCCGCTCCGAGAACCGCGGGTCCCACCCCTGCGCCTCCCCCGCGCGCGGCTCCCGGCCCGCGCCGAACTCCGCGAGCAGGCCGGAGATCTGCCCGGCCACCCACTCCCCGACCTTCGGGAAGTCCGCGAAGGGCCGGGTCAGTTCGGCCGAGGTGCTGGCGGACGTCGCCCAGGGCACGCCGAGCCGCCGGGCCACCAGTGGTCCGGCCAGGGCCTGCTGGTCGGCGACCACCACGTCCGGTCCGAAGGTGCGCACGGCCCGCTCCACGCCCGGCACCATCGCCCGGGCCAGCGGCACCAGCGCCTCCTCCCACAGGAACCGCAGCGCACCCACCCCGCGCAGGTTCCGCCAGCGCTCGTGGAGCCCGGTGTACGCACCGCCCGCCTCCTCGCCGGCGGGCAGGATCCGGGCCTGTGCGGGAAGCAGCCGGGTGAGCGCGCCGACCGGGCCGGTCCAGGCGATCTCATGGCCCCGCGCGGCGAGTTCGGCTCCGACGGCCACGGTCGGATTGACGTGCCCGGCCAGCGGCGGCACGGTGAAGAGCACCCTCACGGGACCAGAGCTCCCGCCCGCGGCCGGGCCGCCGTCGCCGCGGAGGGGAGCGGTGCGGCCGTCGGGTCCGTCGCCGCGATGTGGGCGAGCACGGCTTCCCGCAGGACCCCGCTGCTCTCCTTGAGGACGTCGTGTCCCAGGCCCGGCATGATCCGCAGCTCGCAGCGTGGTGCGTGGCGGGCCAGCTCGCGGGCTCCGTGCACCAGCTCGGAGTGCTCCCCGCAGACGATCAGGGCCGGGCAGGCCAGCCGGGCGTAGTCGGCCCGGGTGAAGGGCCGGCTCGCGGCGATGTCGTCGATGAGCGACGTGCGGTTGAGGAGGTCGTCGGCGATGGCCGTGAGGTTGGCGGCCTTGCGCAGGCGCAGGGTGCGCAGCTCGGCGGGTACCGGGCTGTCCTCCAGGCTGAGGGCGGCGGCCGACAGCGTGTCCACCATGTTCTCCACCCAGGCTCCGCCGAGCGGGGGTTCGAGGAGGGTGAGCCCGCTGACCCGGCCGGGCCGGGCCAGGGCGGCGTGCAGCGCGAGGGTCCCGCCGTAGCTGTTGCCGACCAGGTGCACGGGCCGGTGCGCCAGGTCGAGGGCGGCCAGGAGCGTGAACAGGTCGCGCACGGCGGTGCGGCTGTCGTAGCCGGTGGCCGGGCGTTCGGTGCGGCCGTGGCCGCGCAGGTCGTAGAGGACGGCCTCGTGCCCGGACCGGGCCACCGGCACGGCCAGCGGGCAGTAGAAGGAGGACAGGTTGTCGACGACCAGGCCGTGCAGGAACACCACGACGGGGCGGCCGGGGGCGTCGGCGCCGGCAGCGGCAGGGAGCTGCTGGACGTGGAAGCGGAGGGAGTCGGCGAGTACGACGGCCATGGCGGGCTCAGCCGGCCGACGCGGGCGAGCCGCCCGCCGGGACCCGGGCCCGGGCCAGGGACGACCGGGTGATCCGGCCGATGTGGGTGACGAGTTCGCCGACGGACATGGCCAGGATGGCGTCCATGTCCTTCTCCGCGAGGAAGCCCATCAGGTCCACGTCCGCGCCGTAGCGATGGTGCAGGAGTTCGGCGAGGGCGACGAACTCGACGCTCTCCAGGGCGAGGTCCTCGTTGAACGTCGTCTTCATCGTGACCTCCTCCGCGAGCAGGTACTCGTCGCCGACGATCTCCACGAGCATGCCGGTGATCTCGGCGAGGATGTCAGGTGCCATGACGGGTCTCCGTGAGGTGGAAGGGGACGGCGGGCGCCGCCGCGGGGTGCGGGGTCCAGGCGACGACGTGGTCGGGCGGTGGGGCGGTGGCCGGCGGGCCGGAGACCGCCGGGTCGATGAGCGGAGTGCCGGTGGGCGGAGTGCCGGTGAGCAGGGTGGTGCGGACCGGGTACGGGGTGCCGTCGGGGGAGGTCACGAGCAGCTCGCCGGAAGCCCGGTCGCCGGTCACCCGCCAGTCCCGGGGCCGGCCGCCCAGCCCGCCGCCGTCCGCCTTGGCGGCGGCCTCCTTGGCGCACCACAGCGCGGTGAGCGCGCCCGGGAGGCCGCGGTCCCCGTGGGCCGCCAGCCCTTCGGCGAGCCGGAGTTCATCCGGTCCGAGGGCGATCCGGACCAGAGCGTCCGGGTCGGCCGTCACCGCCTCGACGTCGATGCCGACCGGCCGGGCGGGGTGGGCGAGGGCGACCGCGATCCGGTCCTTGTGGGCGATCGACAGCCGGAAGCCGCGGGTGAGCGGACCCTCGGCCACCGGCCGGCCGGCGGGGTCGTTGCCGACCGGCACCTCGGCCGGGAACACCGGCCCGGCCCCGCCGTCCCACAGCAGCCCGCGCAGCGCGTCCTTGGCCGCGATCCGGCCCAGCAGCCACGGCGCCCGGGCCCGCGGCGCCAGCCGCTCGTAGGCCTCCCGCTCGGCGGCCCCGAGGTAGCGGCGCATGACCAGCTCCTGCGAGGCGGGATCGCTCCAGCGGCGCCGGGCCAGGCACCAGCCCTCCGGCCGGGGCTCGCCGATGCCGCAGACCTCCGGGGTGAACTTCATCGGCCAGACCCGCTCGTCGGCGCCGAAGCGGCGGTACGTCCACCCCTCGATCCGGGCCCACACCTGGCCGCCGGGCCGGCGCAGCTCGACGTCCCCGCGTACGGTGACGTCCTGCACGGCGCGGATCCGGGCGGTGGCGGCGATCAGCTCCAGCGGGGCGGGCGGCGGACCGTAGAGGCGGATGCGGTCCACGGTGGCCGGGAACACCAGCCGGTCCACCGGGAGCCGGAGCTGCATCCAGTGCCCGAAGAGCTGCCCGGCGGCGTCGAGGAGCGCACCCGGGTCGGGCAGGGCCCGCAGCACGCCGTGGATGCCGTCCCGGCCGACCGACCGGACCTCGTGGACCCCGGCGAAACGCGGCCCGTGGAACATCCACCGGTCCCGGTAGAGGGCCGCGGCGCTGACGGGGGCCGGCCCGGCGTCGCGCAGCGGTGTGCCGTCGGGTGCGGGCGGCCCTTCGTACCGCTCGCCGAACAGCACGACCACCGAGGCGTATGCGCCGAGTGTGACGCGCATCCGCCCGGGCCCGTCCGGGCGGACGGAGACCTCGACGTCGACGGCCGGCTCGACGGCGAGCCACCGCAGGGCCCGCACGTCCTCGTAGCCGATGACGGCGAGGCCGGGCCGGGCGTGCCGCCGGGCGGCGTCCGCGGCCAGCTCCAGCATGGTGGTCATGGGCACGACGGGGAACCGGTCGGAGTCCTCGGACCAGCCGTCGGGCTGGAGGTAGACGCAGTGGTCCCGTACGTAGGGCAGCGTGGCGAGGGACAGCCGGAGGGTGCCGCCCCCGTCCGCCAGTGCCCCCGGACCGGCCGCTGCCGGGGCTCCTGCCCCGGGCCCCGTCCCGGCCGCCGCCCAGGCTTCGGTGACCGCCCGGGCGGCCGAGCCGGTGTCGGCCAGTACGGCGTCCAGTGCGCACAGCAGCACCGGCCGGTCCGCGGGCGGCTCGGCCGGGGCCGGAGTCGGGGCTTGGGCCTGGGCCTGGGCCGGGACGAGGATCCCGGCCAGCGAGGCCCGGGCCGCCTCGCCGAGCCGCACCAGCGGCGACCCGAGGTCCAGCGGCACGGCCCGGCCCGGCGCGGCCCCGGCCGTCCCCGTCCTGGCGGTGGGCCCGGGCCGTGCCCCGGCTCCGGACCCGAAGTCCGTCGGGCCTCCCGCGGGGAACACCCCGAGGCCCTCGGACCAGAGGGCGGCGCAGGTGCGGTCGAGGGCGGCGAGGCCGCCGAGCCGGGGCGAGGAGGTGGACACCGAGAGGTGTGGGCGGCCTCGCAGGGTGTCCTCGACGAAGCCCGGCAGGCTGCCCGGCCCCAGGGTGACAAAGGTGCGCACGCCCTGCTCGTAGAGCCCCAGGGCCAACTCGCGGAAGCGGACCGGCTCCAGCAGGTGGCGGACCACCAGGTCCCGCACCTCCTGCGCGCCGGACGGGAACGGCGCGCACGTCGTGGCCGACCAGACCGGGAGGGAGCCGCGCCGCAGCGGCAGCCGGTCGAAGGCCGCGCGGACCTGACCGAGGTACGGCTCCCACATCGGGGTGTGGAAGCCCGAACGGAACGGCAGCTCCTGGCCGAGGACGCCTTCGGCGCGCAGGCGGGCGACCACGGCCGCCACCTGGTCCGGTTCGCCGCAGATCACCGACTGGTGCGGGCAGTTGTCGTGGCTGACCACCACCCGGTCCATGCCGAGCAGCGCGGCCTGCGCCCGGGGCGCGCCGCAGCCCAGCGCCGCGTACACGAGGTCCGGGACCTTCAGGTCGCCCGGACTCAGCGAGTCCAGGAAGGTGTCCGCCGCCTCCTGCGGGTACATGCCGGCCGCCACCATCGCCGCCCACTCGCCCAGGCTGTGGCCCGCCAGTACGTCGGCCTCGACACCGAGGGCCGGCAGGACCCGGGCGAAGAACCGGCCGGTCGCGATGGCGTCCAGGGCCCGTTCCACGAGCGACGCACCCCGGGTGAGGCGGGGCGGCGTCAGCGCGAACCGCTCCGCGACGTCGTCGACCACGGGAGCGAACTCCGGCTCCAGGCCCGGGAACAGGAACGCCACCCGCCCGCCGAGCGGCCGCGGCGCGAACCACACGTCGCCGCGGCCCCGCCACGGCCGGCCGCGCGCCACCACCTTCGCCGCCAGCGCGAGCCGCTGGGGCGTCGGCCCGACCACCGCGACCCGGCAGGGTCCCTCGCCCCCGGACGCGGGGGAAGCGGCCGCCAGCCGCGCCGACAGCCCGGCCGGGGTGTCCGCACCGATCAGGAGTACGTCGCCGCGCGCACCCGGGCCCACGGGCGCGGCGGCGCCGCCCAGCGGCAGGAACCGCCGTACCGGTGGCCGGGGGCGGGCGGCCGCCGGGGCCTCCTCCAGCACCACGTGCGCGTTGATCCCGCCGAAGCCGAAGGCGTTGACCCCGGCCCGGCGGGGCGCCGGACCGCGCTCCCACGGCTGCGCCGCTGCCACCGGCCGCATCCGGGTCCGGGCCAGGTCCGGGTGCGGTTCCTCCAGGTGCAGCGTCGGCGGCAGCACCCCCTCGTGCACGGAGAGGGCGGCCTTGATGAGCCCGGCCATGCCCGAGGCCTGCATGGTGTGCCCGAGCATCGACTTCACCGAACCGAAGCCGATTCCGGGCCCGTCCGGTTCCGGCGGGCCGAACACCTGCGCCAGGGTGTCCAGTTCGGCGGCGTCACCGACCGGGGTGCCGGTGCCGTGCGCCTCCAGCAGCCCCAGCGCGCCCGGCGCTCGCGGGTCCAGGCCGGCCTCGCGCCAGGCCCGCTCCAGGGCCCGTACCTGGCCCGCGACCAGGGGGCTCATCAGGCTCGCCGCGCGGCCGTCCCCGGCCACGCCCGTCCCGCGGATCACCGCGTACACGCGGTCGCCGTCCCGTTCCGCGTCCGCCAGCCGCTTGAGGACCACCACCCCGGTGCCCTCGGACAGCAGGGTCCCGTCGGCCCTGCGGTCGAAGGGGCGGATGGACCCGCTCGGGCTGAGCGCCCGCAGCTGGGTGAAGACGCTCCACAGCGTCGCGATGTGGCAGTGGTGCACCGCCCCCGCCACCACCGCGTCGCAGCGCCCGCCCGCCAGCAGTGCCACGGCCTGGTCCACCGCCAGCAGGGAGGAGGCGCAGGCCGCGTCGAGGGTGTAGGCGGGCCCGCGCAGGTCCAGCCGGTTCGCGGTCCGGGCCGCGGTGAAGCTCGGGACCAGCCCGATCGAGGCGTCGGGCCGTTCCGGCCCCAGCGCGTCCTGGAAGGCCGACCGCACCGCGGCGATCCGCCGCTCGCCCAGCTCCGGCGCCAGCTCGCGCAGGGTCTGCGCCAACTGGTGTGCCGTACGCACCCGTTGGTCCAGCCGTGCGGTGGCCACGCCCATGAACCCGCCGCGGCCCAGCACCACCCCGATCCGCGAGCGGTCGGCCGGCAGCCGGTCCTCCCCGCCGGCGTCGGCGATGGCCTCGGCCGTCGCGTGCAGGGCCAGCATCTGGTCCGGTTCGGCGCCCTCCACGGCGGCCGGCATGATCCCGAACCGGGTCGGGTCGAAGGCGGCGAGGCCGTCGACGAAGCCGCCGCGCCGGCAGTAGAAGCGGTCGCCGGCCGCGGGACCGGTGGCCGCCTCCGGGTCGAAGTACACCTCCGGGTCCCAGCGTTCGGGCGGGACCTCGCCGATGGAGTCCGTACCGGCGAGGAGGTTGCGGCGGTAGGCGGCCAGATCGGCGGCTCCGGGGAACACCGCGCCCATCCCGACGATCGCCGCGTCGGTGGGGCGGGGGCCGCCGCCCGGTCGCGGCCGTCGGTCACTCATCGCCGGCCGCCTCGGGCGCCGTGGGCGCCGGCGGTGCCATCAGGACCACCTGGACGTCGCTCCCGCGGGCCAGTTCGTCGAGGAGGGCGGAGGTTCCGGCGTCCGGTGCGAGGAGCGGGACGCCGCGCCGGGCGTAGGCACGCTCCAGCTCGGGAGTGACCATCCCGCCGGCCTCGGCCGCCCAGGGACCCCAGTCGACGGACAGCACCCGCCCGGGGAAGGACTCCGCCCAGGTGTGCGCGAGAGCGTCGAGGGCGTCGTTGGCCGCTGCGTAGTCGCTCTGCCCGCGGTTCCCGTACACCCCGGCGACGCTGCCGAACAGGGCCAGGAAGCGGGGGGCGGGCCACGTCCCGTGCTCGGCGGCCGCGGCGGCCAGGTGCCGGGCACCGGCCACCTTGGTGGTGAACACCTCGGTGAAGTCCTCCGGCCGCTTGTCGCGCAGCAGCCCGTCGCGCAGGACTCCGGCGCCGTGCACGATGCCGTCCAGCCGTCCGTGGCGCTTGCGTACGTCGGCCACGACCGCCCGTACGGCCCGCTCGTCGGCGACGTCCGCGCAGTGGTAGCGGACGGAGGCCGCCACCGCGGCGAGGGCGGTGAGGGTGGCCGCCACCTCGCGCTCGGCGAGGATCCGCGAGGCCGCCGCCTCGATCTCCGCGGGCTTGCGCAGTCCGGAGGCGATCAGGGCGGCGCGCAGCGCGACGCGGTCCTGGGCGTGCGGGAACGCGTCCGCCGCGGGGCTCGCCGAGGAGCTCGGTGAGGGGTGCGGCTCGGGGGTGCGGCCGACCAGTTCGATGTGGCATCCGGTCGCGCGGGCCAGGGCGAGCGCCGTGCGGGCGGTGATCCCGCGGGCCCCGCCGGTGAGGAGGACCACCGAGCCCGGGTCGAGGAGGGCGGGCCGGGGCCCGTCCGGGACGGGCAGGGCAGCGGGCACCGGCAGGCGGGCGACGCGCGTCCCCTCGGGGGTGTAGCCGACGGAGGCGAGGGCCGGGAGGGAGGAGCTCAGTTCGCGGACGAGTTGCGCGGCGACGCGCTCCGGGTCCTCCTTCGGGTGGACGTCCACGGCGCGTACGAGCGCGGCGGGGAATTCGAGCGCGGCGGAGCGGGCGAAGCCGTGCAGTCCGGCTCCGCCGGGACCGCCGGGGCCGCCGGAGGCGGCGACGATCAGCAGGCGTGGGACTCCGCCGGTCAGGGCGTTGCGCAGGCCGGGGAAGGCCGCGGGCAGTACGGGTTCGGCTCCCGCCCGCAGTGCGGACAGGTCGACGATGCCGTCGAGCCCGGCCTCGGGCGTTCGTAGGATCCGCGGCTCGGCGCCCAGGGCGTCCAGGGCGGCGCCCAGGGCGGGCGCGAGGCCCTGGCCGTCCTCGACGATTCCGATCCGCAGGCCGTGGAGGGACACCGGGTCGCCGTCGGCCGGGGGCAGGGGGGAGAGGTCCACGCGGAGCCGGGAGACCGCTGGTGCGGCGGGTTCCGGTTCGCCGGTCGGGCCGCCGGGGGTGTGGGAGGTGACCCAGTCCACGATGCCGCGCAGGGTCTTCAGCCGGGACAGCTCCTCGATCGCGGACCCGGCGGAGCCGTCCTCCTCGTGGGCCGAGCCCGGGTCACGGGGGAGGCCGATCCGGTCGGCGAGGGCGCCGATGATCTCCACGCGCTTGATGGAGTCGATGGAGAGGTCCGCCTCCAGGTCCAGTTCGGGGTCGAGCATGTCCAAGGGGTAGCCGGTCCGGGTGTGGACGATGTCCAGGACCACGTCCATGACGTCCTGGGCGGACCGGGGTCCCGGGCCGGGGGCTTCGCGGGGTGCTTCGCCGGGGTCGGTTCCGGCGGGGCCGGGCGCGCGCCGGGGCGCCTCCTCGGGCGCCGAACGGCCCTCGGGGTCGTAAGGCGCGGTGGCGGTGCGTTCGGCGCCCTGCGGGGATCGTCCCGGCACACTCCCGACCCCACCGGCGCCGACTTGGCGGTCGGGCGGGCGCGGGGTGCCCAAGTAGGCGAGCAGGATGTCTCGTTGGGCCTCCACCAGGGCTCGGGCGCCGCGCAGGTACTCCAGTACCGCCTCCTCGCGCACGTCCGCGGCCGGGGCGGGGGCGGGTATCGCGGCGGCCCGGCCGCCCGCCGCGCCGCTGCCGTTGAGCGCCGACCGCGCGCCTTCGTCGGACATCGCCGTATTCCTCTCCGTGCGGGCCGTCGCGCTGCCCGTCTCCATGCCGTGCGGCGTCGGTACGCGTCGGGCCGGCTGCAGGCCGCCCCGGACCGGGGTGCCGTCCGCCGTGCGGACCAGGTGGCCGTCCACCAGCCAGCCCGGGCGGCGCGGGGCGCGGGCCGGGAGGCGGGAGGTCCGGCCTCGGAAGAGGCCCTCCGGGGCCACCGGAACCCCCGCCGCCGCCAGTTCGGCCAGCGCCGTGGCCAGGCGGACCAGGCCGTCTTCGCCCGGTACGTCCAGCGGGACCGCCGTGTGCGGGCGCTCGCCGAGGATCCGGCCGACGAGTCCCGACAGGACCCGCCCGGGCCCCGCCTCCACGAAGGTCCGGACGCCGGCCGCGTACATGGCCTCCACCTGCTCCACGAACCGGACCGGCTCCGCGACCTGGCGTGCGGCAAGGCTCCGTACGCCTTCGGCCGTCGCCGGGTACGGCTCGGCCGTCGTGTTCGACCAGACCGGGACGGCCGGCGCGGTCACCGGCGTCCGCGCCAGCTCCCGGGCCAGGGAGGCCGCGGCCCCCGCCACCACGTCGCTGTGGAACGCACAGGCCACCGGGATCGGCTCGGCCGACAGGCCCGCCTCGCGCAGTGCCGCCACCGCCGTGGCGACCGCCGGCGACGGGCCCGAGATCACGCACTGGCGCGGCGCGTTGTGGTTCGCCACCGCACACCCCGCACGGGCGGCGAGCTCCCGGACCTCTTCCGGCGGGGCCGACACCGCCGCCATCGTCCCCGGGTCCGCGCCGGCCGCCGTCAGGATCGCCCCGGCGCGGTGTGCGCTCAGCCGGAGCAGGCTCTGCGCGTCGTAGGCCCCCGCCGCCCACAGCGCGGTGAGCTCCCCGTACGAGTGCCCGGCCACGCAGTCGGGCCGTACGCCGAGCTCGCCGAGCAGCAGGTGCGCCGCGGCTCCCGCCAGGCCGAGGGCCGGCTGGGCGACCCGGGTGTCGGTGACCGCCGCCCGCTGTGCGGCCCGCCCCTCGGCGGTGAACGCCGCCGGCGGGAACATCGCCGACACCACCTCCGGGGGAGCGGTGTCCAGCAGGCCGCGCAGGCCGGGGAAGGCGGTGAACAACCGGTCCAGCATGCGCGGGCGTTGGCTGCCCTGGCCGGGGAACAGGAACGCCACCCGGCCCGGGTCGGCGGACTCCTCCCGTACGTGGACCCCCGGGCCCGGGGTGAAGGACCGGGCCTGCTCCAGGCGGACCGCCAGTTCGTCGAGGTCCGAGGCCACCACGGCCACCGCGACGGGCGCGTCGCCCGGGGCCGTCTCGGCCGCGAGGTCCCGCAGGGCCCACGGGCGTCCGGCCGTGTCGTTCTCCTCCAGGCGCGCCGCGAGCCGTGCCATCGCTCGGCCCGCCGCCCGGCGGTCCGTCCCGCGGAAGCAGAACAGCTCGGCCGGCCATTCCTCCAGGCCGTGCCGGGGCTCGTCCGCGCCGCCGTGACCGGCCAGAACGGCGTGGTAGTTGGTGCCGCCGAAGCCGAAGGCGCTCACCCCCGCGAAGCGCCGGTGCGCGGGCACGGGCCAGGGCCGGGGCCCGGTGTCGAAGGAGAAGGGGCTGGTCTCGGCCCGCCAGGCCGGGTTCGGGGTGTCGATGTGGAGGGTGGGCGGCCGGACCCCCGTGTGGACGGCGCGGGCGGCCTTGATGAGTCCGGCCAGCCCGGCCGCGCACTTGGTGTGGCCGAGCTGGGATTTCACGGAACCCAGCGCACAGGCTCCGGCGGTGGCGCCGGATGCGGTGAACAGGTCGCTCAGCACGGCCAGTTCGGTACTGTCGCCCACCACCGTGCCGGTGCCGTGCGCCTCGATCAGGCCCACCTCCGCAGGGGCGACGCCCGCGCGCGCGTAGGCCCGCTCCAGGGCCCGTCGCTGGCCCTCCGGCCGCGGGGCCGTCAGGCCGAGGGACCGGCCGTCGCTGGCCGCGCCCACCGCCTTGACCACGGCGTACACCCGGTCGCCGTCGCGTTCCGCGTCCGCCAGCCGCTTCAGTACGACCGCGCCGACGCCCTCGCCGAGGGCGATCCCGTCGGCGGCGGCGTCGAAGGGCCGGCAGCGGCCGCCGGGGGACAGGGCGTGGACGGACGCGAACATCAGGTAGTCGTTGATGCCGTTGTGCACGTCGGCGCCGCCGCACAGCACCATGTCGCTGTCGCCGTCGCGCAGTTGCCGGCAGGCGAGGTCGAGCGCGGCGAGGGAGGAGGCGCAGGCGGCGTCGACCGTGCAGTTCGCGCCGCCCAGGTCGAGGCGGTTGGCCACCCGGCCGGCGATGACGTTGGCGAGGATCCCGGGGAAGGAGTCCTCGGTGAGCCTCGGCAGCTGCTCGTCCAGGGCGGGCGGGAGCTCGCCGAGGTAGGCCGGGTGCAGGGCGCGCAGCCCGTAGGCGCCGGCCAGTTCGGTGCCGGCCTCCGCGCCGAAGACCACCGACGTCCGGGCGCGGTCGAAGGCACGGTCTCTGCCGTAGCCGGCGTCGGCGAGGGCCCGCGCCGAGATCTCCAGGGCCAGGAGCTGCACCGGCTCGATAGCGGAGAGGGAGGCGGGCGGAATGCCGTGCGCGAGCGCGTCGAAGGGCACCGGGCCGAGGAAGCCGCCCCAGCGGGAGGGCGTGCGCTCCCCGGCCCGGGCCGGATCGGCGTCGTAGTAGAGCGCCGGGTCCCAGCGCTCGGCCGGCACCTCGGTGACCGCGTCCGTCCCGGCGAGGACCATCGCCCAGTAGGCGGCGAGGTCGGGCGCACCCGGGTAGGCGCAGGCCATGCCCACGATGGCGATGTCCAGCGGGTCGGCCGCCCGGGGCGGCTGTTCGGCGGCCGCCAGCTCCTCGGCCCGCTGCTCCAGCCGTGCCGTGGCTCCTTCGGTGACCTGGGTGTGCAGGGCCGCGACGGTGGTGGTCCGCGTACGCAGGCTCGCCGCCTGGCCGAGCATGAACAGCCCGTCGGCCGCCTGCCGTTCCTCCGAGACGGGTTCCGGCGCACCCCCGCCGGGAGGCCGCCGCAGGCCCTTGCTGGCGATCCGCAGCCGCCCCAGGTTCAGCCGCTCCAGCTCCTCCCACATCTCACGCGGTTCGACGCCGCTCTCCGCGAGCCGCCGCCGGGTCGCCTCGAAGGTGGCGGCGTACGGGGTGGACGCGCAGCGGGTGGCGTGCCCGGGCGCGGTGTGCAGCAGCACGGTGTCCGCGCACTCCAGTGCCGCCCGCTGGAACCCCGGCACCACCGCCCCCGCCGCCACGGCCTCCTCCGTGAACAGGTACGCGGTGCCCATCAGCACCCCGATCCGCGCGCCCCGACCGGCCAGCGGTGCGGCGGCCGCCACGGCCATCGCGGCGGACCGCTCGTCGTGGATCCCGCCCGCGAGCAGCACGTCGAGGGAGGCGGGGTCGGGGCAGGAGCGCAGCAGCAGGTCGATCTGCTCCTCCCAGAGGGGGAAGGAGGCGCGCGGCCCGACGTGCCCGCCGCATTCCAGCCCTTCGAAGACGAACCGCCGCGCCCCTTCCGCGAGATACCGCTCCAGCAGGCCGGGGGAGGGTACGTGCAGGTGCGTGCGGATCCCGGCCGCCTCCAGCGGGGCGGCCTGCGCGGGGGTGCCGCCGGCGATGATCGCGCGGGGCGGGCGGGCCGCGGTCACCGCCGCCAGTTGCTCGCGCCGCAGCTCGGGCGGGGCGAAACCGAGCAGGCCGACGCCCCACGGGAGGTCCCCGAGCCGCTCGGCGGTCTCGGCGAGGAGCCGGCGTACGTCCGGGCCCTCCATGACGGCCAGCGCGAGGTGGGGGACGCCGCCCGCGGCGGCCACCGCCCCGGCGAAGGCCGCCTGGTCGCTCACCCGGGTCATCGGTCCCTGAGCCACGGACAGCGGCGCGCGGAGCGGCTCGGACCGTACGGCGTCCGCCAGGTGCCCGGTGACGGCCTCGCGTACGGCCCGGAGCACACCGCCGGTGGTCCGGTGGCGGGCGGCCAGCCGGGCCGCGCACGCCCCGTCCTGCCCGACGGGCAGGAGCTGGGTGCGCAGGTCCCGTGCGCCGAGCAGGGTGGACGCCGGACCTGCGGGAGGGGTCAGGTCGGGCCGGGTGAACACCCGGTGCCCGTCCACGATCCGGGTCTCCGATCCGTCCATCGCCCGCAGCGCGGCCGACACGTCGTACGGCAGGTCGGCCTCTGCCTCGACGGTCAGGGCCAGTTGCACGTCGAGCAGCACTCCGGCGGCCCCGCCCGCGACGGCCGCGGCCGCCGTGTGCGGCCCGATCCCGCCGCAGGCCAGGACGGGCACGGCGATCGCGGGGTCCGCGAGGAGCTGCTGGATCAGCACGAAGGTGGTGCTCCCGCCCACCCGGCCGCCGGCCTCGTGTCCCTTGGCGACGAGGGAGTGCGCGCCGGCGGCCACGGCGGCGCCGGCCTCGGAGCGGTCGGTGACCTCGGCCCAGATCCGGGGCCGCCCGGCCGCCGCGGCCCAGCCGGCCACCCGGCCGGGGGTGAGGGACGCGGGGTCGGCGAGCAGCACCGTGTCCACCTCGGGCGGGAGGTCCCCGGGCCCGAGCGGGCAGCCTGAGGGCACCCGCACGCCGTACCTGCCTGTGCCTGCGGCCGCACCGGCGGCGGTGTCGGTGTCGGTGTCGGAGGAAGAGACGCCGAGCCGGCGGCCCAGCTCCGCGAGCGCGCGGCGGGCGGCGCTCGCGTCCCGCCCGAGGTCGAGCAGCCCGAGGGCCCCGGCGCGCGCGGCGGCGGTCACGATCCGCGGACGGGGCTCCTCGAAGGGGCTGAGTGCGACGACCAGGTCGCGGACGGCGGGAGACTGTGGGGGATGGGGGATCACGAGCGCTCCTCTTCCAGTGCTGTGTGACATGACGCGAGGCAGGACGGAAGAACGGGAGGACGGGCGAACCGGCGGACGGCGGGCGGGCGGAGAGCGGCGCAGCCGGGAGGCGCGGCGGGCTTGAACGACGGTCAAACACCCGGACGCCGCGTTGCATCGTGCGGGGGTCGCTCTGCACTGTCAACAGCCATGCGGAGTAGGGGGCTTCGCATTATCGGTACCGCGGACCCGCCCGTCGCGCCCCGCAGGCGGCCCCGCCGTCCGCCCTCACCGAGCCTGTGACCTGCGGCGATCCCTGTCGGCCGGCGGGCCGGGCCGGCCGGGCGGGCCGGAGCGCCGCGGAGGCGCGGGCATGCCGCACCGGTATGCCTGGCGGCCGACCGGGCATGAACGTCACGCCGGCCCGGGGAAGTTGTTCACCGGACGAGCCCTTACAGGTACAGCCCCGCGCGGTTACCGTCCGGTCATGACCCCCACCCTCGCGCAGCTCCGGTATCTCGTCGCCGTCGCGGACTGCCGGTCCATCACCGGCGCGGCGGCCTCGGTCTTCGTCGCCCAGTCCGCGCTGTCCCGTGCCGTCCAGGCCATGGAACGGGACCTGGGCGTCGAGCTCCTCGCCCGCCGGGGAAGGGGGGTGGACCTCACACCGGAGGGGGCCCGGGTCGTCCGGTTGGCCCGTACGGTGCTCAACGCGGTGGAGGCCATCGACGACATCGGGATCTCGCACGGCAAGGACACCCGGGCGGTGCTCACCCTCGTCAGCACCCCCACCCTCGCCCTGGACCTGGCCGCCGACCTGATCGTCGCCTTCACCGAGCGCCATCCGAACGTCGACGTGCGGCTCCAGCAGCACAGCAGCCGGGAAGCACTGGTCGAGGCGCTGAACCACGGGCGGTCGGAGCTGGCCCTGGTCGACCTGCCCGTCGACAAGGAGCTCTCCACCCACTTCATCCAGGAACGCGAGGTGGTGCTGATCTCCCCGGTCGGCTCTCGGCTGCCCGACCCGGTGCCGTTCCGCATGCTCGACGGACTGCCGATGGTGCTGCCCACGCCGGGCACCGGCCGGCGTACCGAGATGGAGGCCATGTTCAGCTGCCTGGGGGTGCGGCCCGTGCCCTCCCTCGAAGTCGACGAACGGCTCGCCTGGGTGACGGGTGTGACGGACGGCCGCGGCTCCCTCATCTGGTACCGGGACGTGGTGCTGAGGGCGTTCGGGAACCGGGCGGAGATCCGCTCCTTCACCCCGCCCCTGCTGCGCCCGGTGGGCATCGCCCACGCCCGGCGGCCGCTGAGCCGCGCGGCCCGCGCGTTCATCGCACAGGCCGGACACAAGGCCCCGGTCCGGGAGCCCGTGCGCTGACGGGACATGCTCGGCCCTTACCGGACATGTCCCGACGGAAACGCGCCACATGCACCCGCGGCATTGAACGATGCTCGAACGGGGAGGGGTTGGGCCTGGCGCCGGCGCCGTTCGTCCCCTCACATGGTGCGCATGTCCCCACTCCTGACAGCTCCCCGGGCCGCCGCCCTCGCGACCGCCGCCCTCGCCGCGATCCTGCCCGCGGCCGCCTGGATGACCGGTGCCACCGCCTCCGCGGCCCCCTCCGGCACCGCGGTGGCGGCCCCGTCGCAGGCGCCGGAGAGGAAGTGCACCCTGCCCGGCGGACTGGCCGAGCTCAGCGGCCTCGCCGTGAGCCGCAGGCACCCCGGCGTCTTCTACGCCGTCAACGACAGTGGCAACACCAACCAGGTGTTCGCCGTCGACTGCAGCACCCCGACCGGCCGCCTGGCGGCCACCCTCACCGTCTCCGGCGCCGCCAACACCGACTGGGAGGGCCTGGCGCTCGGCAAGGACGCCGCCGGCGGCCCGGCGATCCTGGTCGGCGACATCGGGGACAACCTCGGCGGGCGCGCCGAGATCACCGTCCACGCCTTCCCCGAGCCGGAGCGGCTCGCCGACGCCACGGTCACGCCGGTGACCCACCGCTTCGCCTACGCCGACGGCAGGCACGACGCCGAGTCCCTGCTCGCCGACCCGGTGACCGGCCGGATGTACGTGGCGAGCAAGCTCATCGGAGCCGCCGGCCGGCTGTACCGGGCTCCGCTGCCGCCGATTCCCGGGCAGGTCAACACCCTCACGGCGGTCGGTCCCGCCCCGGTGTTCGCCACCGACGGCGCCTACTCCCCGTCCGGGGCCTCCTACGCCCTGCGCAGCGGCGGACCGCTGGGCGCCAACACGGCCTCCGTCTACGACACGGCCGGGGCCAAGCTCGCGGACGTCGCCCTCCCGGCCCAGTCGCAGGGCGAGACGGTCGCGTACGCGGACTGCGCCAACCTGCTCGTCGGGTCGGAGAACGACACCCAGATCTGGCGGGTGCCGCTGCCGCCGGAGGCCGCGCCGGGCTGCGGATCCACCCCAACGCCCACTCCAACGCCCACTCCCACTCCCACGCCCACTCCCACCCCCGGCGACCTGAGGCTCGCCGACCCCGGGCCGCAGAAGTGCACGTTCAACCAGCCCTGCACCATCCGGCTCACCGCCACCGGCGGCAAGCCCCCGGTCCGGTACGCCGCCGGAGGCCTGCCCTGGGGGCTGACCCTCGACAGCGCCTCCGGGCGGATCACCGGCCGGCCCTGGGGGAGCGGCACGGTCCGGATCACCGTCACCGCGACGGACTCCACCGGGGCCACCGCGGGCGCGGCCTTCCCCCTCACCCTCACCTGGTTCTGAGCCGGGCCGAGGCGCGGACTTGTCCAACCGGCCGCCTGAGACGCACTGTTGACCGAGTCTCGCCCACCAGGTCAGGAGATCCGGCTTGTCGTCGCCCACCGCACCCGTCCCGCAGACCCCGCCCGGCCGGGACACCCCGTACGTGATCGACCCCGCCGGCGGCTGCCCCCACGCCCTCAACGCCCGGCTGCGCGCCGAGCACGGCGCGGTCGCACAGGTGGTGCTCCCCGGCGGGGTGCCCGGAGCCGTCGTCCTGGGACACGACGCGCTGAAGGAGTTCCTCGCCCACCCCGAAGTGGCCAAGGACAGCCGGCACTTCCCCGGCCTGCACGACGGCAGCATCCCCCGCGACTGGCCCCTGCGGGCCTTCGCCAACGCCCAGGGCATGCACACCGCCGACGAGGACGACCACCGCCGGCTCCGCGCCCTGGTCGGCCGGGCCTTCACCGCCCGCCGGGTGGAACGCCTGCGCCCGCGCGTCGAGGAACTCACCGTCGAGCTCCTCGACGACCTGGACCGGGCAGCCGCGGAATCCCCCGACGGCGTCGCCGACCTGCGCGAACACTTCGCGCTCCCGCTCCCGATGAGCGTCATCTGCGAGCTGCTCGGCGTGAACCCCGAGCACCGCGGACGCCTGCACCACCTGTCCCACAAGGTGATCATCGCGACCGACACCACCCCGGCCGAGGCGATGGCCGCCGTACGGGAGCTCGTCGAGCTCATGGGAACGATCGCCGCGACCCGCCGGGCGGAGCCGGGCGAGGACCTCACCAGCGCCCTGATCGCCGCCCGCGAGGACGGCGGCGACCGGCTCAGCGAGGCCGAACTCATCGGAACCATGAGGCTGATGCTCGTCGCGGGCCACGAGACCACCCTCAACCTCATCAGCAACGCCGTGCGGGCCCTGTGCACCCACCGCGACCAGCTCTCCCTCGTCCTGGAGGGCAGGGCGACCTGGTCGGACGTCGTGGACGAGACGCTGCGCTGGGACGGCCCCGTCAGCTGGTTTCCCTTCCGCTACCCCACCCGCGACCTGACCGTCGGCGGGACCCTCGTCCGGCAGGGCACCCCGGTCCTCGCCGGCTACACCGCGGCCGGCCGCGACGAGGACTTCCACGGCTCGGACGCCGACCGCTTCGACCTCACGCGTCCCACGGCCGCCCGCAGCCTCTCCTTCGGGCACGGCGCGCACTACTGCGTGGGCGCCCCGCTCGCCCGGCTGGAGGCCACCACCGCCCTCGAACGGCTCTTCACCCGCTTCCCGGACCTCGACCTCGCCGCCCCCGAGGCCGAACTCCCGCACCAGCGCAGCTTCATCGGCAACAGCGTCGAGACGCTGCCCGTCCGCCTGCGCCGCGCCTGAAGCCCCCGCGCCCCGCACCCCCGCGCTCCCTCAGCCCAGGCTGAGGGGGCGCTCCGGGGCCAGGTGGGCCGCGATCTCCTGGAGCACGTTCGTGCTGGCGTTCTGGACGGTGCTGCCGAGGCCCTGCGTCGCCACCGTCGCGATCGCGAGCTTCCTGGACGGCAGATAGGCGACCGTGCCCGCGTAACCCGCGAAGGACGGGTTCTGCAGGATCCAGGTGTTCACCACCGGCAGCCCGAGGGCGAACGAGGCGTCCCCCTTGACCTTGACGACGGGCGTGAGCTGGAGCTCGTGCGACGCGGGCGTCAGCAGCCTCCCCTCGCCGATCGCGGCGAAGGACTTCGCCATGTCCTCCAGGGTCCCGGTCATCACCGCGCCCTCCGCGAGCGTCCACGAGGGATCCCAGTAGGTGGAGTCCTCGAACACGCCCCGTTCGTTGTCGAAGCCGTGCAGCACCGGGGCGGGGATCTCGGCCCTGGAGGAGATGGCGGTCTGCTCCAGTCCCATCGGTTCGAGGACGTTCTCGCGCAACACCTCGCCCAGGGGCCGCTGCTCCACCCTGGAGATGATGTCGCCCAGGAGCACCCAGTTGGCGTGGGAGTAGGCGAAGCCCGTGCCGGGCGGCCGGGCCATGGGCCGGGACATCGCGATCCGTACGAGCTCCTCCCCGGTCCAGTGCCGGAACGGGTTCTCGTACAGCTCGGCGATGAAGGCCTTGTCCGTGACGTAGTCCGCGTACCCGGAGGAGGCGGACGCCAGCATCTTCAGCGTGATCCCGTCCGCGTGCGGGAGGTCCGGGCGCCAGCGGGAGAGCTTGTCGTCGAGGCTGACCCTGCCCTCGTCGACGAGTCTGAGCAGCTCGGTCGTCATATAGGGGATGGCGACCGAACCGATGCGGAAGCGCATCTCCGTCGTCGCGGGGAAGCCCGTCGTCGTCTCCCCGGCCGCGGCCGTCGAGACGCGTTGCCCGTCGACCCACACCCCGGCCATCGCAGCGGTCAGCTTGTACTTCTTCAGCGCGTCGGCGACCTGCCGGGCGGTGAACTCCTCGGTGTCGCCCGGCAGGCACGTGCCGCCCCGGGAGATCAGGCCCGCCGGACACTGCGCGGCGGCGCTCTCGGCGCGGCCCGCGGTCCAGCCGCCCGCCAGTGAGGCGCCCAGCAGCAGACTGCCCAGACAGGCTGCGGTGAAGGTCCGGTAGCGTCGCACGGCGTGCCTCCATTGCGGGTCGAAGCCGATGGTCCCCCCCAGCGATCGCAGGCCTCGTCCCGGCAGGCTAACCGGCGCCCCCACCCGGTGCATGCGGGAGCCGTTCCACGGGTGACGCGGCAGGCGGCCCCTTCCGGGCCCCCATCGGGCGTACGAGCGCTGACTCAGCCCGGGGCCCGGACGTGCACCTCCACCGCGTGCCACCCGGTCGCCCCGTCCGGCACGGTCGCGGCCCGTACCCCCGTCTGGACGGCGCCCGTCCCGTCCGTCGCCCGGACCTCCAGCGTGTGCGGCCCGGCCGTCGCCTCCCACGGCCACACCCACTGCCGCCACGTGTCCACGCCGTCCGCCGCCCCGAGCCGTGCCTCCTGCCAGGGGCCGCCGTCCACCCGTACCTCGACCCGCCGGATCCCCCGGTGCTGCGCCCACGCGACCCCCGCCACCGCCACCCGGCCGGGCCGCACGGCGGCGTACGGGCGCGGGGTGTCGATCCTCGACTGCGTCTTGACCGGGGCCTGCTGCGCCCAGTCCCGGCGGACCCAGTAGGCGTCGTACGCGGCGAAGGTCGTCAGCCGCAGCTCGGTCAGCCATTTGCAGGCCGAGACGTAGCCGTACAGGCCCGGTACGACCATCCGGACGGGGAAGCCGTGCGCGAAGGGCAGCGGTTCGCCGTTCATCCCCACGGCCAGCAGCGCCGCCCGGCCGTCCATGACGGTCTCGACGGGCGTGCCCAGCGTCATGCCGTCGACGGAACGGGCCACGAGCTGGTCGGCCGGGCCGCCGCCGGACGGAGGCCGCACCCCGGCCTCGCGGAGCAGGTCCGCGAGGCGTACGCCGAGCCAGCGGGCGTTGCCCGCGTACGGCCCGCCGACCTCGTTCGACACGCAGCACAGGGTGATGTCGTGTTCGACCAGGGACCGGGCGAGCAGCTCGCGCAGGCCGAGGGTGAGGGGGCGCGGGACCCCCTCCCCGTGGATGCGGAGCCGCCAGGTGTCGGCGTCCACGCGGGGCACGACCAGGGCGGTGTCCACCCGGTAGAAGTCCTTGGCCGGGGTGATGAAGGGGGAGAGCCCGGGCACGCGCAGGTTGGCACCGGCCGGCACCGGCGGGGCGGGCACGGTGGGCGGCGGGAGGACCAGGCTCGCTCGGGAGGCCGTGGCTCCGGCCGAGCCGCGGGCGCCGAGGCGCCGTCCGGCGATACCGGCGGCGGACGACACCGCCAGCACGCCGACGACCAGCCGGCCGAAGCCGCGCCGGTCCATCGTCCAGGCGCCGCCGGGCGGTGCCCGGTCCGGCCGGGGCCGGGTGGCCGCCGTGACCAGCAGCGCCAGCGCACCGGCCGCCGCGAGGCCGCCGGCGAGCGAGGGCAGCGCGTCCTGCCACCCGGCCTCGGGCCTGCTGAGCGCGGCCGCCGCACCCAGCAGCCCGAAGCCGCCCGCGACCGCGACGCCGACGGGCAGGCTGCGTACGGCGAGCAGTCCGGCCCCCGCGGCCACCGCGGCGAGGACGGCGACGACGCCGATCGTCAGCACCGTCTTGTCTGCGGCGCCGAACACGGCGATGGCCCACTCCCGGACCGCCTGAGGCGTCAGGTCGACCACCACCGCGCCGACGGCGGTCACCGGGGAGGCCTCGGGCCGGACCGCCGCCGCGACCAGCTCCGCCACCGCCAGGCCGGCGAACGCGGCGACGATCCCGCAGGCGGCACCCACCGCTCGCCGCGGTCCACCGGAACCGGCTCGGTCTGCCTTCACACCGCCAGTCTGCCCCGGGCCCCGGCGCGGTGCGTCCTCGCCACGGGGAGCGGAGCCCGTCCGTGCGTCAGTGCATCAGTGCACGGGCGCCGGCGGCACCCAGCGCCCGGTGCGCGGCGCCTTCACCCCGTAGTCGCCCTTCAGCTCCGCGGGGATGGCGTGGTGCATGACCCTGCCCCGGGTCAGGGAGGCCAGCTCGAAGCCGGAGAGCAGCGAGCCGGCCTTGTCGAGCGCCCACTCCGCGTACGGGCTGCTGTCCTCGATGGTCTCCAGCAGCCCGAGGAACACCGGCACCGCCTTCGCCGCCGTGTCCCAGGCGGTGCGCGGGATCTCCAGCCAGTCGCCGATGGTGTCGCCGACGAGGAACCGGACGGTGGCGGGGACCATCGGGTCGAAGAAGGTGCCCGGGACCACGTCCTCGTACATGCGCATCAGCTGGGCGTTGAGGCGGACGCCCTCGGGCGACGGGCCGAGGTTGCGCAGGAGGTAGAGGTCGCAGTAGTCGCGGGCCTCGGCGAGGCTCTCCGGCACCGCCGACATGTCGCAGCCGAGCATGGCGCCCACGACCCGCCAGGCGTAGAAGTAGGCCTCGGCGCCGTCCTCGCTCATGTGGATGCCGAGCCGGTGCATGGCATCGAGGACCAGCAGCGAGAAGCAGATCTGCCCGCCGATCATGTCCTCCTGGCAGATGGGCACGCCGTCCTTCTCGACGTCCCAGTGGCCGCCCTGGCGCAGGTGGTGGCGGACCGCCGCGTGCAGCAGCCGCACCTTCTGCGCGGCGGGGATGAACTTGCTGCCCTCCGCGAAGGAGTTCGTCTGCATGAGGTAGGTGACGAACTGGCCGGTGTTGGCCATCCGGCGCGAGGGGTACGCCATCGAGTGGGTCGAGGCCAGCAGCCGGGAGAGCCGGGGAACGGCGTAGGTCGCGGGCATGGCCGCGAAGGACAGGCCGGTGTTGATGTGGGCCGCGTTGTCCATGAAGAACAGCCTGGCCTGCTCCATCACGTCCCAGTCCACCCAGCTCGGGGGCATGGCGGTCGCCTCGAAGTAGGCGCGCGCGGACTGCGGGAGCTGCTCGGGGAGCTTGTCGCCGGCGGTGGTGAAGAACCGCATCAGGGTGTTGAGGTCGCCGACCTCCTCGCGGCGGAACATCTCGGCGACGGTCTCGTCGGCGAGCGGATCGCCCTGCGTGCTCAGGGCGTCGAGGGCGGCGTGGTCGTAACGGGGGCGCGCCGGTGCGGCCTTGGTTGCGTTGGCGTTCACGTGGGTCGTCCTTGTCGTCTTCTTCGGGTGCGGGGCGGCAGGAAGGGGCGTCTTCACCGGTCCGCTACAGGGAGCGGTCGGCGGCGGTCGCGGCCAGCCCGTTCAGCGCGGACCGGGCCTCCGCGGGCATCGGGGCGAGGTCCAGCGCGGCCTCGGCCCGGCCGATGCGCTCGCGGATCATGTCCTCCACCCGCTGTCTGGCCCCGCACCGCTCCATCAGCTCGCGGACCGACGAGGCCTCTTCCTCGCACAGCTCGGGGTTGCCGACCAGCTTGGCGAGCAGCCGGCGGTCGTCGGGGCCGGCCGCCGCCACGGTCAGGGCGAGCAGGGCCGTGGGTTTGGCGTCCCGCAGGTCGTCCAGGTTCGACTTGCCGGTCCGTGCCGGGTCGCCGAACGTTCCCAGCAGGTCGTCCCGCAGCTGGAAGGCCTCGCCGAGCGGGAGGCCGTAGCCGGTGAAGGCGTCCAGCAGGGCGCCGGAGCCGCCGCCGAGGGTGGCGCCGAGGTGCAGGGGCCGCTCCACCGTGTACTTGGCCGTCTTGAAGCGGGCGACCTCCAGCGACTCCGCCACCAGCGGTTCCCGGTCCGCTCCCGCCTCGGTGCGCAGCACCTCCAGGAACTCGCCCGCCATCGTCTCGCGGAGCAGCGTGGACCAGAGGGGGACGGTCCGGGCCAGGTACGCGCCGGGGAGCCCGCAGGAGGTGAAGACGTGCCCGGCGTACCCCATCAGCAGGTCGCCGAGGATCATCGCGAGGGCGGTGGAGCGCTGCCCGTTGGCGGCGAAGGCGGCGTGCGCGGTGAGCTGCCCGTGCCGCATCCGGCTGTCGTCGATGATGTCGTCGTGGGTGCAGGCCGCCGCGTGGACGAGCTCCATGGCGGCCGCGGCACGGATCACCCCTTCGCAGTCCGGCTGGCCCGCCGCCCGCCACCCCCAGTACAGGAACGCGGCCCGGATGCGCTTGCCCTGCGCCAGTGACCGGCGTAACTGCTCCGAGAGCGGGCTGAGTTCGGCATGCAGGCCGAGCAGGGCCCGCTCCTCGTCGTCGGCCAGCCGGACCAGCACCTCGTCGATGCGCTCCTTGAAGCCGGTGTGGTCATGCACAGGGGCGGCCCTCGGAGGTGGTCCGCTCCGCGGCGCGCCGGGCCATGGTCTCCAGGTAGTTCTCGTCGCCCATGCCTGCCCGGCGGGTGGCCAGTTCGCCGCGCTTGCGCAGCTCCACCACCCCGTCGGTGAGCAGCTCGCGCAGGTCGGCGCGGCGCAGCGCGTCCTGCGCCCGGTCGGCGGTCTGCCGCAGCTGGTCGAGGGCCAGGTCGGCCACCCCTGCGGCGAGCAGCGTCAGCAGTTCCAGGGACGCGGCGGCGGAGCCGGCGCCCGCGGGCCGCTCCTGCTGCTGGTCCTGTTCCCGCCGGTAGGCGGACTGGTCGTGTTCGGTCTGGGACATGCTCGGGTGCACTCCTGGTCGCGTCGCGCCTCGTGGCATCGGAAGGGGCGGCCACCGGATCGCTCCGGTGGCCGCCCCTGGTCTTCTCCGGGCCAGTCAATCGAGTGCCGTCCCCGCGCGGCGAACCGCAGCCCGCCATCTCCCCCGCACGAGCGCGGACTTTCCCCCTGGCGGGTGATCATCCGGTGATCGGGCGATCACCGCCCCTGCAGGTGGTGTAGGCCGTGTCATGGTCAGCCGGTGGCCGCCGCCGGCGGGAGGGCAGCCGCGACCGCTGCGGCCAGCCGGTACGGATCCCCGCTCGGCCGGTCCGGATGCCGGGTGGTCCGCGTGGCCCACTCCTGCTCGAAGGCGTGCCAGTCGATCTCCCGCGGCGCGGCCCCGGCGGCGAGCGCCTCGTCCAGCGTCGCGAAGTAGGCCGCCCAGCGCGGGGCGTACAACTCCGAGATCAGGCCGCTCCATTCGCGGTTGGCGTAGTCGTGCAGGAACCCGCCCTCGCTGGTGCCGCGCCGGCCCCAGACGCTCAGCAGCGAGCGGACGTCGTACTCGTACCGGTCCTGCTCGGCCCGGTCGGCGCCCCAGGAGCGGGCCCGGGAGAGCCACGTTCCGAGGAGCAGGTTCGGGTCGGATCCGGTCACCTGGTCCAACAGCCGCATCCCGTCCTGCCATTCGGCCGTCAGGGTGCGCAAACGGGTCCGGTCCTTGGCCTCGTAGGCCGCCTTGATCTTCGGAAGCAGTACCCGCGAGTGGTTGGCGAGGGCCTGCCGGGCGGTGTCCACGAGGTCGAAGCGGTAGGCGCTGGAGCCGCGCAGCGCGGGATCCACCTTCAGCAGGTGGTCCAGCGCCCGGCGCACCGAACCGGCGGGATAGCGCATCGACTTGGGGCTCCAGTGGGCCGCCCCCACCGAGGACAGGCTCGGGCGGGCGCTGAACAGGCTGTCCTGCGACTCCGACCACAGCCCCGAGGAGGTGCTGTACGGGCCCTTGCGGAGCTCCTCCCAGGCGGCGGCGGCCTCGGCGTCGGCCCGGCCGTAGCGGCGGGCCGCGAAACCGGCGAACCACGCGCGCTGGTCGACCGGCCCGGGATCCCAGGCGAGGTCGGTGAAGAGGTCGAAGGCCGCCGGGTTGGTCCCGGTGGCCTCCGGCAGGTAGGCGATGCCCGTCAGGGCGCTGTTGCTCTTCGCGCGCCAGGGGCCGAAGCGTTCCAGCCACACCGAGGTGTTGGCGCCGATCGTGGTGTGTCCGCCGAAGTTGTAGATGGTGCCCATCGCGTACGGGGCGCCGCCCCAGCGCTGCTCGCGGTCCAGCCGGTTGTACCGGTCGGACAGCCCGTCCAGGATCAGCAGCTTCGAGGTGTCCACCCCGGCCAGCAGCTCCGCGGTCGGATCGTCCTGCCAGCCCAGTACGGCCCACAGCGCGCCGGGGTGGGCGGCGTGCAGGGCGTCCTGGATGGCCCTCGCGGCCGCGCCGACGTCGACGGAGCCGGTCTGCCCGCCCTCGTGCAGCGGGCTCATCCGGTACATCGCGCTGTCCCCGAACACCGCGCGCTGTTCCGCGTAGTAGGCGGCGGCCAGCTTCGCGAAGACGGGCGACGCGGGATCCAGCCAGTCAGGGCGGTCGAAGCCGGCCCAGTCGCCCTGCGCGACGGTGGCCGCACCGGCGTTGCGTGCGGCGAAGCCGGGCGGCACGGTGCCGAAGTAGCCGGGCAGTACCGGGGTCATGCCGAGCCCGCGCAACTGCTCGGCGATCCGGCCGCCGAGCTCCGCGCGTTCGCGCATCAGCCGTTCCGAGACGGGGCCGCCGAAGCCGCTCAGGTTCTGCAGCAGCCACCAGCTCTGGTGCCCGGGGCCGGGGATCCACTGCCGCAGCTCCTCGGCCGAATACCCGAACCCCTGGAGCGCCCGGTAGTACGGGTACTCCGCCCCGACCTGCACGAACACCTCGTTGATGCCGTGCAGGGCGAGCAGGTCGATCTGCCGCTGGTGCTCCTCGAAGGTGCGGTACGGGCCCGAGTAGCCGTCGTCGGTGTCGTTGAGGGCGTACCGGTGGGGGACCTGTGCGGCGCGGGTGACCGGTGCCGGTACGGCCGGCAGCCGGGCGGGCAGCATCCCGATGCTCTCGCCGGGCCAGCCGATGTCGGCCCCGGCGACGTGCTGGAGGTACCAGCCGACGCCCGTGAGCAGGGTGGCACCGGTGCTGCCGCGCACGGTGATCGCCCCGGCGGTCCCGGACACGGTGAAGGTGTCGGGCCCGGCGGCCGGGTCGGGCACCAGGGTGAACTGCCGCGCGTGCCGCGGGAGCAGCCGCTGCAGGGCCGCCCGGGCGGGCGCGGTGTCGAAGGTCGCGGCCCGTCGCGCCGGCACGGGTGCGGCGGCCCGTGCCGGGGGCCGCGGGTCCGCCCGTACGTCGGCACGTGCGGGCACCCCCGCGCAGATCACGGCCAGCAGTGCCGCGGGGAGCGCGGCGAGGGCGACCGGGCGGGGGGCGGGCAGCCGGCGTCCGCGTCGTGGCATCGGGTCCGGCTCCGGTTTCGGTTTCGGTTTCGTGTTGCTCATGCGTTCACCCGCGCCTCAGACCGGCAGGGACCAGGCCTGGTCGACCCGGTGGTCGCCGCAGGGGGTCAGCCGCAGCCGCTCGGCGGGGGCGTCGGGCGTGGCGGCCGCGGCGGGCGCGGTCAGGCACAGCCCGCTGACCTCCTCCACCAGGGCCCCGTCCCGGCGGTGGGACCAGCTCTGGCCGGGCTGCCCGTTCTGCCGGGGCCCGCAGTCGGCCAGCTCCACCGAGCCGCCCTCGCCCGCCGACAGGCATTCGCCGGCGAGCCGCAGGCGGGTGTCGTCGCCCAGGAACCACCGCTGGTCGGGGGCTCCGGTGCAGGCCGCCATCACGACCGCGCCGACACCGCTGGTGTTCGCCCCGTCCGCGCAGCGGGCGCCGTCACCGACGATCTGCCCGGTCGGGACGGCCTCGGCGCAGCCGCGCGGGCTGAGCCGCCACACGGCGGTGTCGTGGCCGGCCAGCTTCCCGGTCAGCGCGTCGGAGACCTCGGCGCGCGCACCGCTCCACAGGTCCTGGGCGTCGGCCGTGCACTCGGCCAGGCCGATCTCGTCGAGCGGGACCCGGATGTCGCGGGTGTTCGCCGAGCGGTTGAGCACGGCCACCGCCCGGTCGCCGTTCGCGAGGGGGCGGACCAGGATCTCGAAGGTGGCGTTGGAGGAGACCACGGAGCCCTGACGGCCCATCGGGTCCTGGTCCAGTGCGATCATCCGGGTGTTGCCGAGGGCGGCGAGCCCCGCCGGGGTCAGCTTGGAGACCTCGGAGGACAGGATGAAGGGAGCCGCCATCATGGCCCACAGGGCGACCTGGCTGCGGCTCTCGGCGGCCGTGAGGCCGGGGGCCCCCGCGAGGAGGAAGTCGGGGTCGTTCCAGTTGCCGGGGCCGGCGTAGCGGCCGAGCCAGCGGTTGTATCCGTAGTTGCCCAGGACCGAGCTCCACCGGGAGGTGGCGGGCGCGGCCGGGTTGTAGACCTTGATGTCCTTGCCCTCGCGCCACAGCTGGCCGGTCTCGCCGACCCAGCCGAGCACCCGGTGCCAGTCGGAGCCGCCCCATTCGCCCTGCTGGAAGTAGGCGGGCGCGGAGGCGGACAGGATCATGTCCCGGCCGCTCTCGCGCAGGGCCTTCGCGACGGCGTTGTAGGCGTCCCGGTAGGCCTGCTCCTTCGTGCGGCCCTCCGGAACCCACAGGTTGCAGCCGTCCATCTTGACGTAGTCCACCTTCCAGGAGGCGAACTGCCGTGCGTCCCGGGCGTAGTGGTCGGCCCCTCCGCCCTGGGGAGCGCCGCTGCCCGGGTACTTCTCGCAGGTGAGGGAGCCGGCGTCCTGGTAGATGCCGAACTTCAGGCCCTTGGCGTGCAGGTACTCGCCGAGCCAGGCCATGCCGTGCGGGAACCTGGCCGTGTCGACCACCAGGTTCCCCTGCGCGTCGCGGCTCTTGGTCATCCAGCAGTCGTCGACGGTCACCGTGTCGTAGCCCTTGGCCGCGAGTCCCGTGGAGACGAGCGCATCGGCGTTGGCGACCACCTTGGCCTCGTCGATGTCGCACATGTAGTGCGCCCAGTTGTTCCAGCCCATGGGAGGGGTGAGCGCGAGCGGGGTGTCCGAGGTCGCCCGGGGCTCCGCCGCCACCGGGGCGGGGGAGAGCGCGAGGGCAAACAGGGCGGCCGCGGTCAGACAGGGGAGCGTTGCGCGCAGGCGAGGCGGCACTGGGTCTCCTTGACGTGGGGGCAGTCGTGGGCCCAGTGCACCGAGGCGACTACTCAGTGTCAACGCAAGTCGCTGGTTGTCGGCTGATGACCAGCAATATGGCTGCAATTGATGTCACACGAAAGAGGAGATACGGCGTATGATACGTTGTATCCATGCCGAGGAGATCCGACGCCCTGGACCGTGCGACACCCGGAGCCATCGCCGTGGCCGCCCTGCGGATCCTCGACGAGGAGGGGCCGCAGCGCCTCAGCTTCCGCACCCTCGCCGACCGCCTCGACGTCTCGCACGCCACCGTCCAGCGCCGCTGCACGGACCTCGCCGGACTGCTCGACCTGTGCACCGAGCACCTGGCCGCCCAGCTGCCCGAGATCCCCGCCGGCACCGACTGGGCACAGGCCACCGAGCAGCGGTTCCGGGCGCTGTACCTGCTGCTCACCACCCACCCCGGACTGCTCGTGCTGCGCGGCGGCCGGCCCTGGCTCGGCCGGCAGCTGCTGGCGCGGCTGGTCGAGCCGGCCCTCGCCGACAGCGTCGCCGCCGGCATGACCGTCACCGAGGCGATCACCGCATACCGCCGCATGTACCTGCTCACCCTGGGCAGCGCGGCCTTCGTGGACCACCGGGATCCGGCCACGGTCACCTCCGCCTCGCGCGCGGCTCTGGCCGCACTCGATCCCGAGGAGTTCCCCGTGCTCTCCGGCGGACTGGCCGACGTACTGCCGGTCCTGACGGACCACGAGGTGTACTACGGCGCCCTGCGCCAGCTGATCGAGGCCGTCCGGCCCGCCACCTGATGGGGAGACCGACCATGGAACGTCCGCAGCAGCTCGACTACGCCGCCGTGCGCGCCGCCGCCGCACGGATCGAGGGCGGGGTGCGGCCCGTCACCGTGGCCCCCGCGGCCGACGGCGTCTGGTACGCGCTGGAGTACCTCCAGCACACCGGCAGCTTCAAGGCGCGCGGCGCCCGCAACTTCCTCGCCGCCCACCACGACGCCGCCACCCTCCCGGCCGCGGGCGTCACCATCGCCTCCGGCGGCAACGCCGGCCTGGCCTGCGCCTGGGCCGCCCGCGCGCTGGCCGTGCCCGCGACGGTCTTCCTGCCCGCCAACGCCCCGCGCGTGAAGGTGGAACGGCTGCGCGGCTACGGGGCCGACGTCCGGCTCGTCGGCGACCGGTACGCCGAAGCGCTCGCCGCCTGCCGGGAGTTCGCCGCCGCGAGCGGGGCGCTGAGCAGCCACGCCTACGACCATCCGCTCATCGCGGCCGGCGCCGGGACCCTGCTCGACGAGATCCGCGACGCCCTGCCCGGGCTGGACACCGTGGTCGTCGCCGTGGGCGGCGGCGGACTGTTCGCGGGGGTGGCCACCGCCGCGCGCGAACACGGCGTACACGTCGTCGCGGCCGAACCGGAGAACTGCCGGGCCCTGAACGCGGCCCTGGAGGCGGGCCGGCCCGTCGACGTCGCCGTGGACTCCGTGGCGGCCGACTCCCTCGGAGCCACCCGCGTCTCGGCCGACGCGCTGGCGGCCGCACAGGCGAAGAACGTGACGTCGGTCCTCGTCCCCGACGAGGCGATCACGGCGGCCCGGCGTGCCGTCTGGGAGGAGCACCGGATCGTGGTCGAGGCCGGCGCGGCCACCGCCCTGGCGGCCCTGCGCGAGGCGCCGGAGCCGCTGGGGGAGCGGGTCGCCGTCATCCTGTGCGGGGCCAACACGGACCCGCGGGACCTGGCGGGACCGGCGGCCTGAGGCCGTCCGCCGGCGGTCAGGCCCCGCCGCCGTCCTCGCTCCCGCGCACGACCACCACCGTGCCGGCGGAGTACTGCACGACCTGCTGGCTCACCGAACCCAGCAACGCGCCCTTGAAGCCGCCGTACCCGCGGGTCCCGACGACCGTCAGGTGCGCCTCCTTCGAGGCGTCCACCAGGACCTGCGCCGGCGAGCCCTGCTCGACGCGGCGGAAGACCGGTACGCCGGGGGAGGCGCCGACGGCCGCGGCGACGGTGTCCGCCAGCTTCCGGCGGGCCGCCTCCTCGGCCGTCTCCGCCTCCTGCTCGGCGAGCTGGGCCTCCGCCATGCCGATGGCGAAGGGATTGCGGTTCCACTCCCAGGCCATGACGGCGTGTACCCGGCCGCCCATCAGCCGGGCCTGCTCCACGGCCCAGCGCACGGCCTCCTTGGAATGGTCGGAACCGTCCACGCCGACGACGATCAGCGGTTCGATGGTGGGCTCGCTCACGATGGGTTCCTCTCGTTCCGCCCGGAAGGTCGATCTTCTCCCTGTATACACGCAACGCCGGGCCGACCTCGAAAGACGATCGTTGCGGCGGGTGACGACTTTCGAGGACAGCCCGCGGCCCGCGTCCCTTGCGAGGGTGTGAGCGTCCAGGCGATCGACGCCGGACGCGAAGCGACTTGGAGGAACGGGCGTGGCTCAGCGCAAGGGTTGTCTGATCGGCTGCGGTGTGGCGCTGGTGCTGGGCATCGGTGTCGTCGCCGCGGTGGTCTTCGGCATGGGGAAGCTCGTCGACGTGGCGGACAAGAGCATGGTCGACCCCGCGGTCTACGAGGGCGTGAAGACCGGTGACGCGGAGAGCGACGTCCGCGCGAAGCTCCCGTCGGGCGAGAGCTTCGTCAAGAGCGCCCTCAAGGAGGGCGGACCGGTCGAGCCCGACGGCAGCACCTGCGCCTGGTACATCTCCACCGGCGACGCCGACATGGGCAGCGAGACGGTGCTCCGCTTCTGCTTCAAGGACGGCAAGCTCGCGGAGAAGACCAAGTACCCGATGAAGTAGCCGCGTCGGCTGCCGCCCGGGACGCCGGCCGCCCGGGTCGTCAGCCGGCCGGGGCGGCGGGCGCCGCGAGCACGGCCGCGTTGCGGATGTCGCGGGGCGCCCGCCCGTCCCAGCGCCGCACCGCCCGGCGCAGCGCCCGCATGTCGCTGTACCCGACCCGGGCGGCGATCACCTGCAGCGGCAGATCGGTGCTGCGCAGCAGCTCCATCGTCCGCTCCTGGCGCACGGATTCGACCTCCTCGCGCCAGGTCGTACCGAGCTCCCGCAGCCGCCGTTGCAGCGTGCGCGGGCTCATCGCCAGCCGTCCCGCCACGTGCTCCAGGTTCACGGCGTCCTCCCGGAAGGCGCCGGCGAGCACCATCCGGAAGCTGTCCTGCCAGAGCATGACCGGCTGGGCGGCCGCCAGGGTCAGCCGGGCCTGCTGCACCAGGAGCCGGTCCAGCCCCGGCTGCGCCTTGGGCAACGGCGCGCGTACGTCGTCGTCGTGGAAGGTGATCGAGTTGTACGGCGCCCCGAAGTCGATGCGGGTGGTGCCGAAGAACTCCGCCAGCCGCCGGTATCCGCCGGGCGCGCCGTGCGTGACGCCGACGCGCAGCGGCACGAGGGCCCGCCCGGTGGCGGCCCGCGCCCGGGTCAGGAACATGGCCAGCGCGAACCAGTCGATCGCCTCCACCACGTCGGGGCCCCAACTGCCCGTCGCATGACGGATGGTGAGGCTGCGCCCGTCCTCCTCGACGAGGAGCTTCTCGTGCGCCGGGTCGCCGATGACCGCGTTGTACTCCACCACCTGCTTCAGGGACTCCCGCAGGCTGGGCCCGCTGGTGACCAGGTAGTCCCAGAGCCCGAACGTACCGATCGGCGCCTCGTCGGTGAGGAGGGCGCCGACCACTGTTCCGGGCTCGGTGAGCGTCAGCTCCTCCCACACGGCCAGCGCCGACGGGGTCGAGACCCGGGCCAGTTCGTTGCCCAGCACCTCGGGGCCGAGGTCGTGGAACCGGGCGAACCTGCCCATGTCCCCGCCCGACCGGTGCAGGGCGTCGACGATGAACCGCGCGAGGTGCACGGATATGGTGCCGTGGGCGTGGTGAGGCTGCATAGGGCGGGTGACGCTACCAGCCGCCCGGGCCGACTTCCCCGTGCGACGCGCGGCTTGGCGCCCGGACGCCCCCGCACGGCGTGAAACGCGCGCTCCCGGCACGCCGCGGTTCCCCGGTGGCGCCGGGGGTTCCCTCGCTGACGCGTGCAGGTCCTTACGGGCACCCGAGGGAGCTGCCTACCGTGGCGGCGATCACGGGGACGCGGATCGCCGACCCCCCTGCGCACGTGCCGTGATCGTGACGAGACCACCGAGTCGAAGGATCCGACGTGACGTTCTCACCTGCCTACTGGCAGAGCCGCCTCGACGCGTTGCGCGCCGCCCACCACGTCCCGGGAGCCACCCTCGCGGTGTTCGCCGACGGCCGGATCCACGAACTGGCGAGCGGCCTGCTGCACCGCGGAACAGGGGTGGAGGCCACCACCGACTCGGTGTTCCAGCTCGGCTCGATAGCCAAGATCTACACCGCCACGCTGGTCATGCAGCTCGTCGACGCCGGCCGCCTGGACCTGGACACGCCCGTCGCCGAGATCCTCCCGGAGTTCACCCCGGCCGCCGCCCCCGGGACGGACAAGGAGATCACCGTACGCCGGCTGCTCAGCCACACCGCCGGGCTCACCTGCGACTTCACCTACGACAGCGGGCGCGGCGACGACTGCCTGGCCGTCTACGTGCGGGCCGCCCGGAACGTGGCGCTCGACTGCCCGCCCGGCACCGCCGTCTCCTACAGCAGCGTCGGCTACAACGTCCTCGGCCGCATCGTCGAGGTCGTCACCGGACGCACCTGGGACCAGGCCCTGAAGGAGCGGATCGTCGCCCCGCTGGGACTGACCCACACCATGACCCTGCCCGAGGAGGCGCTGGCCTTCCGCACGGCGATGGGCCACCTCCCGGGCGAAGGCCCGGACCCCGAACCGGCACCGGCCTGGGACATGATGCCCCGTTCGGCCGGACCGTACGGCCGGGTCCTGGCGAGCGCCGCCGACGTGCTGCGCCTGGCCAAGATGCACCTCGACGGCGGCGCCACCGCGGACGGCACCCAGGTCCTCGGCGCCCGGGCCGTCGCGGCGATGCAGCGGTGGGAGGTCGACGTCCCCGACCGGTGGACGGTCAGCGCGGACGGCTGGGGGCTGGGATGGTCGCTCTACGACTGGAACGGAGTCCCCGGCTACGGGCACGACGGCGCCTCCATCGGCCAGTACGCCTACCTCCGCGTCGTCCCCGGAGCCGACGTCATCGTCGTCCTGCTCACCAACGGCGGCGGCGCACGCCGTCTCCACGCCGACCTGTTCCGCGAACTCCTCGCGGACCTCGCCGAAGTCCGCATGCCGCCGCCCTTCGCACCGCCCGCGCACCCGCCGACCGTCGACATGACCCCGCTGCTCGGCACCTACCGGCGCGAGGGCGTCGCCATCACGGTCGCCGTCGCCCCCGACGGCACCCCGCAGCTGCGCTACGAGTTCGTCGACGGCATGCGGGACTTCTCGCCGCCCCTGGAGATGGACCTCGTCCCGCTCAGCGCGACGGTGTTCGCAGCGACCGGCGCCGGCCCGTCCTTCAGCGAGGACTGGATGCCCGTCGTCTTCGCCGCCCTCGTCGACGGCACCCCCTGCTGCTACATCGGCATGCGCTGCGCCCCCCGGACGACCGCCTAGGCGTCTCGCTCGGGGAGGCCGACGGGGCGAAGAGGTCCGCGTCGGAGAGCCCTGGGGCGGGGAGGCCGACGGCGGGCGGCTGCTGTGCGGTGTTCTGGTCCATGGCCGGCGTGGCAGGTCCTGCCCCTGCGCCCTCCGACTGTGCAGGCCGGTGATCTGGCTGCTGAGCCACACGCCGTTCGTGACGAACCCGGACGTTCGAACTCGGTTCGCACAAGCGCGGCCCGGGCTCCGGCGGCAATGGGGTTCCGGGGGTGGAGGTAAAGCGCATTAGTGCGAGCCCGGGGGAAAGGAGCGACAAAGAGTCAACATTGCCGTGCGCGGTGCTTCGTTATCGAATCGATACCGGGTTCGGCGGTCTTTGCGCTAAAGCGCATTAGTCCAGCTCCGGAGTGCGGGATCGCAGCCCTTCCGGGCTCGCTCCGGCCCGCCCCCGGATTCGGTACCCGTCATCACCGGCCAGTCCCAACTCGGCCTCATTGACGAGGTCTTGCTTTCCCGCGACCGTGGGCACCGCCTCCGGCGACGAGGCCGGACTTCTGCGAAGGCGGCGACGATGACCCGTTCGAACCCGACCCGTACGGCTGTTGCCGCACTGGTGGCAGGCGCCCTCCTCTCCACCACCGCGTGCGGTCTCGGCGGCGCCGGCGCCGGGGATGCCAAGGAGGCGGCGAGAACGGGCAGGGTGGCCGGTGGGATCACCTTCCGGACCCTCCAGTTGAAGCCCGCCTTCACCGGCTACGTACAGGCCGTCATCGACGCCTTCGAGAAGGAGCACCCCGAAGTCGAGGTCACGTGGGAGGACGTGCCGGGCGACGGCTACAACGAGAAGCTCGTCGCGGACGCCCAGGCCGGCGCCCTCCCGGACGTGGTCAACCTCTCCACCGACTCCTTCCAGCTCCTCGGCGACCGGGGCATGCTCGCCGACGTCGCGAAACTCGACGGGGACTCGGCCGGGGAATACGTACCGGGCGCCTGGGAGCAGTTCAAACTGCCCGGAAAGGGCGACAGCGTCTACGCCTACCCCTGGTACGTGACCCCGGAGATCCTCACCTACAACAGGGAGCTCTTCGAGAGGTCCGGCCTGGACCCGGCCGCACCGCCCACCAGCGTGGAGCAGTTCTTCGACCAGGCCGAACAGATCGCCGCCAGGTCCGGCGGCCGGTACGCGGCCTTCATGGCCGACCCCAAGGGCCGACTGCCGGGCGACTGGCAGAAGATGGGCATCCCCCTCCTCAGCCCCCAGAAGGACCGGTTCACCTTCGACACCGACAAGGCCGTCGCATGGGTGGAGCGGATGAAGGACCTGTACGCCAAGGGTGCGATGCCCAAGGAGTCCCTGCTCAAGTCGGACGACATCAACCAGCTCTACGGCGCGGGCAAACTCGTCTTCGGCCCCGGCTCCCCGGGGTTCGTCAAGGACATCAAGCAGAACGCCCCTCAGGTCTACGCCAAGACGCACGTCGCGGGAGCCGTCACCGGCCGGCTCGGCCACATCGGCATCTACGCCCAGTCGCTCGGCATCAGGAAGGACACCAAGCACCCCGACGCGGCCGCCGCGTTCGCACGATGGGTCACCAACGGCCCCAACCAGGTGGAGTTCTCGAGGAAGGCCACCATCTACCCCTCCAACGCCCAGGGCCTCGCCGACCCGTTCTTCTCCGACCGGGGCGACGGCAAGGACGCCGAGACCCTCGCCCGGGCCGTCGGCGCCGACCAGCTGAAGACCGCCGCCCTCGACGCCAACACCCCCGTCCAGTGGACCAACCAGGTCGGGGACGCCGTCGTACGCGAGGTGCAGAAGGCCATCACGGGCGAGCAGGACGCCCGGACGGCGGTGAAGAAGGCCGAGGAAGCGGCGAACAGGCTCCTCGCCGACGCGGCCCGCAGGTGACGGTCCTCGGCACCCGCCCGCCCGCGGCGGACCGCCGCCGCCGCAGAGCGGCGCTGCGGTCCATGGAGGCCGGTACCGGGCTGCCCCACCGCACCTGGTGGACCCCCTACCTCTTCCTCGCCCCCGGCCTGGCGATGGTGCTGCTGTTCAGCCTCTGGCCGTTCGTCAACACCGTCATCCTCTCCTTCACCGACGCCCGGATCCTGCGCGGCGGCGGCTTCGTCGGCCTCGACAACTACCGGCGGGCCTTCGCCGACCCCGACTTCTGGGTCGCGACCGGCAACAGCGTCCTCTACCTCCTGGTCGTCGTCCCCTGCCTGGTGCTCCTGCCGCTGGCCCTCGCCGTCCTCGTCCAGGCGAAGGTCCCCGGCATCGGCTTCTTCCGGTCCGCCTTCTACACACCGGTGATCGCCTCCGCCGTGGTCGTCGGACTGATCTGGCAGTGGGTCCTGCGCAGCGACGGACTCGTCAACACCGTCTTCCAGCGGCTCCGCCTGGTCTCCGAGCCCGTCCCCTTCCTGACGGACAGCACGATGCTGCTGGTCTCCGCGATGATCGTGACCGTGTGGAAGGGCCTCGGCTACTACATGGTCTTCTACCTGGCCGCCCTCGGGAACGTCCCCGCCTCCCTCCACGAGGCCGCCGCGATCGACGGCGCCGGCTCCGTCCGCCGCTTCTTCAGCATCACCGTCCCCCAGGTGAAGCCGATGATGCTGCTGGTCGGAACCCTCTCTGCCATCTCGGCCCTGCGCGTCTTCACCGAGATCTACATCCTCGGCGGCGAGAGCGGCGGGCCCGGCGGCGGAGCCCGCACCCTGCCCTTCCTCATCCGCCAGGTGGGCCTGGGCTTCTCCGGCGAGACCGGCTACGCCAGCGCCATATCCATCCTGCTGTTCCTCCTCACGCTGGTCTTCAGCCTGCTGGGCCGCCGCCTGACGAAAGGAGACGAGGGATGAGCACGGCATCCCCCGGCCGCGTGCGCCGCCGGCTCGGCCCGGCCGCCCGCTACGCCACCCTGCTGCTCATGCTGGTGGTCATGCTGGGCCCGATCGTCTGGCAGTTTCTGACCTCGATCCGCGGCCGCACCGAGAACGTGTACGACGGCGTGCTGCCGACCCGGCCCACCCTCGACAACTACGTCCGCGTCGCCGAGTCCTTTCCGCTGCTCCAGTACGTCGGCAACACCCTCGTCGTCGCGGTCCTCGCGATCACCTCGAACATGCTCTTCGCCGCGATGGGCGGCTACGCCCTCTCCCGGGCCGCCTGGAAGGGCCGCGAGGTCGTCTTCACCGTCCTCGTCGCGACCCTGATGTTCCCCTTCGAGTCCGTGATGATCTCGATGTTCCTCACGGTCCGCGAGATGGGCCTGGTCGACACCCTCATCGGCGTCTGGCTGCCCGGTGCGGTCTCCGTGCTCAACATCATGATCATGCGGGCGGCCTTCCTCGCCGTGCCCAAGGAGGTCGAGGAGGCCGCCGTCCTGGACGGAGCGGGCGAGTGGACCCGCTTCACCCGGGTCTTCGTCCCCTCCGCCAAGGGAGCCCTGGCCGTCGTCTGCATCACCAGCTTCATGGGCGCCTGGGACGACTTCCTGTGGCCGCTGCTGGTCCTCACCGACAGCGACCACTACACCCTCCAACTCGGCCTGAAGACCCTGGCCGGCGCCACCACCGTCAACGACCAGCGGCTCATCGCCGCCGGCGCGATGGCCGCACTCCTGCCGATGATGCTCCTCTTCTTCGCCCTCCAGCGTTTCTTCTTCAAGGGCGTGGGCGAGGGAGCCGTCAAGCTCTGAGCCGGACCGAACGACGACCCGCAGGCCCTCCGTACCGACCGACCACCACCTCCGGGAGCAGCTGTCATGCATGACGACCGCAGCATCACCGAACACCGCCTCCGCCGGGTGCTCCACGAGCGCATCAAGCCCGCCGTCCATTCCAGCCCGCTCCCGCTGACCGTCGAGCGCTGGGACGCCCCGGGCGAGCCCGTCCCCGTCGCCGAGGGCCTGTCGGCGCCCTACACGCCCTGCGCGCCCGGTGAGGCGTGGGGCCCGGCCTGGGGCACCACCTGGTTCAAGGTCACCGGAACCGTCCCCGCCGGCTGGGCGGGCCGGACCGTGGAGGCCGTCCTCGACCTCGGCTTCGACCGGATGATGCCCGGCTTCCAGTGCGAGGGCCTGGTCCACCGGGCCGACGGCGGCGAGATCAAGGCCCTCAACCCGTACAACGACTGGGTGCGCGTGGCCGACCGGGCCGAAGGGGGCGAGCGGATCGAATGGTACGTCGAGGCCGCCGCCAACCCCGTCCTCGTCGACCACCGCCCCTCCTACGAGGGCGACGCGCGCACCAGCGGCGACCAGCCCCTCTACCGCCTCGCCCGGATGGACCTCACCCTCTTCGAGACCGAGGTCTGGGAACTGGTCCAGGACCTCGACGTGCTCTACGAGCTGATGATGCAGCTCGGTTCGCAGGACGCCCGCCGCCACGAGATCCTGCACGCCCTCGGCGCCGCCCTGGACGCGGTCGACCTCACCGACGTGCCCGGCACGGCCGCCGCCGCCCGCGCCCGCCTCGCCGGGGTCCTCGCCGCCCCCGCCAACGCCTCCGCGCACCGCATCAGCGCGGTCGGCCACGCCCACATCGACTCCGCGTGGCTGTGGCCGCTGCGCGAGACGGTGCGCAAGGTCGCCCGTACCGCGTCCAACATGGTCAACCTGATGGACGAACACCCGGAGTTCGTCTTCGCGATGTCCCAGGCGCAGCAGCTCGACTGGATCAAGACCCATCGGCCCGAGCTGTTCGAGCGGGTCAAGAAGAAGGTCGCGGACGGGCAGTTCGTGCCGGTCGGCGGCATGTGGGTGGAGTCCGACACCAACATGGTCGGCGGCGAGGCGATGGCCCGCCAGTTCCTCTACGGCAAGAAGTTCTTCCTCGACGAGTTCGGCATCGACACGCACAACGTCTGGCTGCCCGACTCATTCGGCTACACCGCCGCCATGCCCCAGATCGTCAAGCTCTCCGGCTCCCGGTGGTTCCTGACCCAGAAGATCTGCTGGTCCCAGGTGAACAAGTTCCCCCACCACACCTTCTGGTGGGAGGGCATCGACGGCAGCCGCGTCTTCACGCACTTCCCGCCCGTCGACACCTACAACTCCGACCTCGGCGGCGCCCAGATGGCGCACGCCGCCCGCAACTACCGGGAGAAGGGCCGCGGCTCCCGCTCCCTGACCCCCTTCGGCTGGGGCGACGGCGGCGGCGGACCCACCCGCGAGCACCTCGCCCGCGCCCGGCGCCAGCGCGACCTCGAAGGCTCCCCGCGCGTCGAGATCGAGCGGCCCGACGCCTTCTTCGAGAAGGCCCGCGCCGAGTACGAGGACGCGCCCGTCTGGGCCGGCGAGCTCTACCTGGAGCTGCACCGCGGCACCTACACCTCCCAGGCCAAGACCAAGCAGGGCAACCGGCGCAGCGAATCGCTGCTGCGCGAGGCCGAGCTGTGGGCCGCGACCGCCGCCGTGCGGGTGGCGGGGTACGCCTACCCGTACGAGGACCTGGAGCGGATCTGGAAGACGGTGCTGCTCCACCAGTTCCACGACATCCTGCCGGGATCCTCCATCGCCTGGGTGCACCGCGAGGCCCGCGAGACGTACGGACAGGTGGCCGAGGAGCTCCGGGGGATCACCCTCGCCGCGCAGCAGGCGCTGGCGGGAGAGGGCGCCGAGGAGCTCGTCTTCAACTGCGCCCCGCACACCCGCCGCGGTGTCCCGGCGGGCGGGGCGGGCCGCCCGGCGCAGCCGGTGGAGCCGGTCACCGTGGAGGAGCGGCACGGCGGCGGGTACGTCCTGGCCAACGGCGGGCTGCTGGTGGAGATCGACGGCCGCGGCCTGATCGTCTCCGTCTACGACCTTCAGGCGCGCCGCGAGTCCGTCGCCCCGGGTGCCGCCGCGAACCTGCTCCAGATCCACCCCGACTTCCCCAACATGTGGGACGCCTGGGACGTCGACGCGTTCTACCGCAACAACGTCACCGACCTCGTCGGGCTGGACGGCCTGGAGGTCGTGGAGAGCGGACCGCGGTCGGCGACCGTACGGGTGACCCGCTCCTTCGGGCGGTCCCGGGCGGTCCAGCAGATCACCCTGCGGGCCGGGGCCAGGACGGTCGACATCGTCACGGACGTCGACTGGCACGAGACGGAGAAGTTCCTGAAGGCGGCCTTCCCCCTGGACGTGAAGGCCGAGCGGACGGCCTCGGAGACCCAGTTCGGGCACGTGTACCGGGCCACCCACACCAACACCTCGTGGGAGGCGGCCAAGTTCGAGATCTGCGCCCACCGCTGGATCCACGCCGAGGAGCCCGGCTGGGGGGTCGCCCTGCTCAACGACTCCACGTACGGGCACGACGTGACCCGCGACGTGCGGGCCGACGGCGGCCAGACCACCACCGTACGGCTCTCCCTGCTGCGGGCCCCGCGCTACCCGGACCCGGAGACCGACCAGGGCGCCCACACGCTGCGGTTCTCCCTCGCGCCCGGCGCGGGGATCGGCGACGCGGTCCGTGAGGGCCACGCGCTGAACCTGCCCGAGCGCACCGTGCACGGCTCCGGCCCGGTCGCCCCGCTGCTGGCGGTGGACGAGGACGCGGTGGTGGTCGAGGCGGTCAAACTCGCCGAGGACCGCGGCGGCGACGTGATCGTCCGCCTGTACGAGTCCCGCGGCGGCCGCGCCACGGCCACCCTCACGGCCGGCTTCCCGATCACGGAGGCGGTCGAGAGCGACCTGCTGGAACGGCCCCTCGCGGGCACGGCCGTCGCACCCCCGGCGGCGGACGGCACGGTCGCCCTGACCCTGCGCCCCTTCCAGATCCTCACGATCCGCCTCAGCCGCCCCTGACCGGCGCCCGTGGAACCGCGCCGCCCCGGACCGGCCGCCGTCACCGGTCCGGGGCCGCGTCCCACGCCTGCGGTGAGGCGTAGTGGTGGCGGTGGCCGTCCGCGAGCACCCGGCGCAGCGCAGCCAGGTGCTCGGTGTCCGGCGGGAGGTCCAGCCCGTCCAGCAGGGCGAGCCCTTGTCCGGGGTCGAGGTCGCCGTACAGGTCGTGGTAGCTGCGCAGGACCGCACGGAACACCGCGTGGTGGAGGGCCGGCACCCGGGCCGCGGCCCGACAGGTCTGCGCCTTCACGTCCCATCCCACGGGTCCCGAGTGCTCCAGCACCCGGCGCGCCCTGCGGACCAGCGGCTCGGGGACCCCGGGCAGCAGGAGGTGGCGGTCGCTGCCGAGGACCGCCGCGAAGGCCGGTGCGGCGGTCCTGGGGTCCTCGAACCAGTCGAGCCACAGCGAGCTGGGGCAGGCCTCGTGGTCACGGACGGCTTCCAGACGCCGGCGGTAGCCGTCCCACAGGACGTCCAGGGGGAGCGGTCCTTGCGGCCCGAGGTGGGCCATGTGGATCTGACCTGCCAGCAGGGGGTGGGCGCCGAGCAGGTCCATCAGTCCGAGGGCCACGCGCACCCGGTCGGCGGGGTCGAGGTCCTCGTCGTCGAAGACCAGCCAGCCCATCGTGTCGCTGACGTCGCCGGCGGTGAGGGGGCCGGCCGGTGGGTCGGCGTCCCACCACGCCGACTCCCCGGTCTGGGTGATCCCGGACCGGGCCAGCCAGCGGCGGGCGAGTTCGCTGTCGGGCACCTCGTCGAGGAAGGCCTCGACCGCCCGCGCGAACTCCGCCGGCGCGGCCTCGTGGACCGGCCGCCCGTCCGCCGGGATCGTCAGCACGCGTGCGTCCGGGACCGGGCCGGCCGGATCCGCGGCGCCGTTCACCACCAGGGTGGGGGCGGTGATCCGCCCGGGCGCGGCCGGCGGCTCGCGGGGGAGGGCGGGCGGCAGGTCCGCCAGTACGAGCCGGACCACGCGGTGCGGGGCGGCCTGTGCGACCAGGAGGGCCGGGAGGGCGCCCTCCGAGTGCCCGATCAGGTCAACCCGGTCGAGCCCCAGGGCGTCCAGGAAGTCGAGCAGGCCGTCGCGCATCAGCGGCGCCGGCCGGTCGCCCCCGGTGGGCCCGCCCGGGTCCGGGGCGTAGATCCGCCGCCCGCGCGCCAGAGCCTCCCGTACCGGCGCCCAGTCGCCGGCCGTGTCCCGGGGCGCGGTCAGCAGGACCAGCGGGGCCCCGTCGTCGGGGCCGGCCGTACGGTACGTCGGCCCGGAGCCGTCCGGAGTCGGGGTGAGGTGGTCCGCCATCCGGCCGAGCCTACGGCGTGAACTCCGCCACAGGCGTGTGAGGGCCGGGCCCGAGGGGCCGGGGAACGCGGGCCGGCGGCCCCCGCCCCGGTTATGCACCTAGTTGCAAAACCTGGCCCGTCTCGCTAGAACAGGTTCATCACCCCGCGCGAGGAGGCACACCCGATGAGTCCGCAGAGTTCCCAGAGCCGGTACCCGCACCTGCTGAGCCCCCTGGACCTCGGTTTCACCACCCTGCCGAACCGCGTGATCATGGGGTCGATGCACACCGGCCTCGAGGAGCACGAGGGCGGCTTCGAGCGGCTCGCCGCCTTCTACGCCGAGCGCGCCCGCGGCGGCGCCGGCCTCATCGTCACCGGCGGCATAGCCCCCAACGACGCCGGCCGCCCCTTCGAGGGCGGCTCCCGCCTCACCACCGAGGAGGAGGCCGCCGAGCACCGCGTGATCACCGACGCCGTGCACGCCGAGGGCGGGAAGATCGCGATGCAGATCCTCCACTTCGGCCGCTACGCCTACCACAAGGACCTGGTCGCACCCAGCGCCATCCAGGCGCCCATCAGCCCCTTCGTCCCGAACGAGCTCTCCGGCGCCGAGGTCGAGCAGACGGTGGAGGACTTCGTCCGCGCCGCGCGCCTCGCCCGGCTCGCCGGCTATGACGGCGTCGAGATCATGGGCTCCGAGGGCTACCTGATCAACGAGTTCATCGCCGCCGCGACGAACAAGCGCACCGACTGCTGGGGCGGCTCCTACGAGAACCGCGTCCGCTTCCCGCTGGAGATCGTCCGCCGCACCCGCGAGGCCGTCGGCGAGGACTTCATCCTGGTCTACCGCCTCTCCATGCTCGACCTGATCCCCGGCGGCTCCACCCTCGACGAGGTGGTCCACCTGGCCAAGGAGATCGAGGCGGCCGGCGCCACCATCATCAACACCGGCATCGGCTGGCACGAGGCCCGCATCCCCACCATCGCGACCTCCGTCCCGCGCGGCGCCTACACCTGGGTCACCAAGCGGCTGATGGGCGCGGTCTCCGTCCCGCTCGTCACCAGCAACCGCATCAACACCCCGGAGATCGCCGAGGAGATCCTCGCCGACGGCCGCGCCGACCTCGTCTCCCTGGCCCGCCCCTTCCTCGCCGACGCCGACTTCGTCGCCAAGGCCGCGGCCGGCCGCCCCGAGACCATCAACACCTGCATCGGCTGCAACCAGGCCTGCCTCGACCACACCTTCAGCGGCAAGATCACCACCTGCCTGGTCAACCCGCGCGCCTGCCACGAGACCGAGCTCGTGCTCTCGCCCACCCGGCTGAAGAAGCGCGTCGCCGTCGTCGGCGCCGGCCCGGCCGGCCTCGCCTGCGCGGTCTCCGCCGCCGAACGCGGCCACGCCGTCACCCTCTTCGAGGCCTCCGGCCACATCGGCGGCCAGCTCGACATCGCCCGCCGCATCCCGGGCAAGGAGGAGTTCGAGGAGACCATTCGCTACTTCGGCACCCAGCTCACCGCCCACGACATCGACGTCCGCCTGGACACCCGCGCCGACGTGGAGACCCTCCGGGGCTACGACGAGGTCGTCGTCGCCACCGGTGTCACCCCCCGCACCCCCGACATCGAGGGCGTGGACCACGCAGGCGTCGTCACCTACCTCGACGTACTGCGCGACGGCGCCCCCGTCGGCGAGCGCGTCGCCGTCGTCGGCGCCGGCGGCATCGGCTTCGACGTCGCCGAGTACCTCACCGACAGCGGCGAGGGCGCCTCCCAGGACCCGGAGGTCTACTTCCGCCACTGGGGCGTCGACACCGCGTACGCCGGGCCCGGCGGGCTCACCGCCCCCGAGCGCCCCGCGCCGCCGCGCCAGGTCCACCTCCTCCAGCGCAAGGAGACCAAGGTCGGCGCCGGACTCGGGACCACCACCGGCTGGATCCACCGCGCGGAGCTCAAGCACCGCGGGGTCGTCTCCGTCGCCGGGGCCTCCTACGACCGCATCGACCACGAGGGGCTGCACATCACCGTCGGCGGCGAGCAGCGCCTCGTACCCGCCGACACGGTGGTCCTGTGCACCGGCCAGGAGCCGCGCCGCGACCTGTACGAGGCCCTGCGCGCGGCCGGAGTCGAGGCGCACCTGATCGGCGGCGCCGACGTCGCGGCCGAGCTCGACGCCAAGCGGGCCATCCGCCAGGGCACCGAACTGGCCGCGAAGCTCTGACCGAAAGGGGATTGTGGCGGTCCGGGCGGGCCGCCACAATCTCCCGGTGACGTTCTCTCCCGCAGAAGCAGACAAGATCCTCACCGACAACTTCGCCCCCTGGGTGCTCGCCCTCGGACTGACCGTCCAGGAAACCGGCGAGCGCCACGCCGTCCTGCGGCTTCCGTGGTCCGCCGACCTCGCGCGGGACGGCGGCGGCCTCTCCGGGCAGGCCATGATGGCCGCCGCCGACACCGCCACCGTCATCGCGATCTCCGCCGCGCGCGGCGGGTACGGCCCGATGACCACCGTCCAGCAGTCGACGAGTTTCCAGCGGCCGGTGGTCGACGCCGACGTGCTGGTTCACGTGCGGGTCACCAAGCTCGGCAAGAGGATGGCCTTCGCCGACATCACCCTGACCCCCGAGGGCGCCGACGAACCGGCCGCCACCGCCTCCACGGTCTACGCCCTGCTCGGCTGACCATCCCGCCAGGGCCGGATCTCCGGCGCGCGCGTCGGCCGGGCGTCTGGGAGCATGGCACGGGTAGTCGCACCGAGGAGCGGACATGTCCGGACAGTTCGAGGCGAGCATCGAGATCGACCGGCCGGTCGAGCAGGTCTTCGCCTACCTCGCAGACGGACGCAACGACCCCGACTTCAGCCCGCGCGTTCAGCAGATCACCAAGACACCCGACGGCCCCACCGCGCTCGGCACCGTCTTCCGCAGCACGGTCAAGGACGCCGGGATGAAGACCGCCCGCGAGTTCCGCATCGTCGGCTTCGACCCGCCGCACCTGATCCGCTGGACCGAGCAGAGCCGCAACCTGGTCACCGCGGAGGGCGGCTACGACCTGGCGCCCCTCCCCGGAGGGCGCACCCGGGTCCGTATCTTCAACAAGCTCGAGGGCCACGGCCTCGGCAAGCTCCTCGTCGGCATCGCGGCGGGCGCGGCACGCAAGGACGCCCCCGACTTCGGCCGCCGTATCAAGGCGGCCGCGGAGGCGTCCCTCACGAGCTGAAGTTCAGAGCCGGGTCAGAACCGCCCGGGCACCCCGGGGAAGGGCAGCGGCTTCGCCGGCGCCGGTCCCCGCTTCTCCGCGGCGGCCGCCGGCGGGTTCTGGCAGGTCACGTCCTGGGCCGGCAGCCTGCCCGTGGCCAGGTACGTGTTGACCGGGGCGTTGGCGCAGGAGGCGGGGTCGACCAGGTACACGCCGTGGCCCTCGCTCCCGGCCGCCAGCACCATCCGCGAGCCCTTGAGCGCGCGGTGCAGGCCCTGGCCGCTGGTGAGCGGGGTCTGCGAGTCCCACTCGTTCTGCACCGTCAGCACGTTCGCCTTCTTGTTCATCGGCGTGGCCGACTCCACCGGCCGGTCCCAGAAGGCGCACGGCTTGATGTTGGACGCGAAGTCGCCGTACAGCGGGTACTTCACCTTGTCCTTCGCCGCGTCCCGCTCGTACTGCTCCGTGTACCGGGGCCAGCTGCCGGTGTCCCCGCAGACCACGGCCCAGAAGGCGGCCGTGCCGTTGTCCGTGGAGGGCTCCTCGGCCGTCCGGCCGAGCAGCTGCAGCTTCAGCGCCTTCACGTCCGCGCCCGCCGCCTGAGGCCTGCCCTCGGCAGCGGCCTTCAGGGATGCGATCACCGGCGAGGCCTGCGCCGGGTAGAAGAACATCCCGCGCGCGGAGCGGATCATGTCTCCGGTGACCTTCAAGCCCTCGAAGTCGATGGGCTCCCGGTCGGCGCGCTCCACCAGACCCCAGAACGTGGCGGAGACCGCCTTCGCGTCCTCGCCCAGCCCGAACTCGGCCGAGCGCTCCGCCGCCCACTGCGTCCACCGCGCGAAGGCAGGTTCGGCCTCGGTGGCCCACACCTGGATCATTCCGCGCCAGATCCGCTGCGGGTCCACTCCGCTGTCGAGCACGAAGCGGTCGGTGCGCTCCGGGTACATCTGCGAGTACACCGCGCCGAGGTAGGTCCCGTACGAGTAGCCCACGTACGAGATCTTCTTCTCGCCCAGCACCGCGCGGATGGTGTCCATGTCGCGGGCGGTGTTGCGGGTGGTGATGTGCGGCAGCACCGGACCGGCCTTCTCGCGGCACTTGTCGGCGACGGTGCGGGCCCACGTCACGTCGGAGCCGAAGGTCTCCGGACGGTAGGCGCGGTCGAAGACCTGCTCGGTGTCGTTCAGCCCGCAGGTGATGGGGCTGCTGGCGCCGACCCCGCGCGGGTCGAAGCCGATGAGGTCGTAACCCTCCCGCACCTCCTTGGGCATCATCGCGTCCATCATCAGCGGCAGGTCGAGCCCCGGGCCGCCGGGGCCGCCGGGATTCAGCAGCAGGACGCCGTGGCGCTTGGCGGGGTTCTCGCTCTTCATCCTGGATATCGCGATGTCGATCGTGCGTCCGTCGGGGCTCCTGTGGTCGAGCGGGACCTTCAGCGTGGCGCACTCGTACGAGGCGGGCTGCTCGGGGCTGCACCGCTGCCAGGCCGGCTTCTGCCGGAGGTGGTCGGCCGAGGGAGCCGCGGCGGCCTGCGTCGCGGTCAGCAGGGGCACGGTGGTCGCGATGAGGCCGGCGGTGGCGAGGAGCGGTGCGAGGTGTTTCAGGCGCACAGAGCCGTTCCTTTCGGTGAAGTCGCTTACGAGTCCACCTTGTTGGACGCGACACCCCGGCCGAATCATCCCGGAGGGCAGTGCCGTGTGCTCCTCACGAGTGAGCTGATATCAGGACGCTGGCCGACACGCCGCGCTCGCGTCGGCCCCGAGGCTCAACCGCCTGCGGCGGGAGTCGGGTGGCCTGAATGCTCGGAGGATCCCGTGTGCTCGGAGGGCCCCGTGTGCCCGGAGGAGGGGGCGTTGTGCGAGGTGCCGGTCTCGACGGATCCGCCGAGCCGTTCGCGGAGCGCGTTCAGGGCGTCCGCCGACTGGGTGGTGACCACCCACCGGTCGCCCACCAGGTAGATGCCGCCGTACGCGCGGGCCTCGTCCAGCCAGGCGCGCAGTCCCTTCTGGGCGGCGAAGGTGGCCATGCGGTAGGCGCCCTGGCCGGTCTCGCAGCCCCCCTGCCGCAACTCATCCGCCTCCACGCTCACTTCGGGCGTACAGCCGATGGTCGTCGCGATCTGCTCGATCGAGGTCCCGGGTGTGGCCGCCGCCTCCGCGGCGACGGGTGTGGCCGCGTGCCCGGCGCACCCTCCGCTCAGCAGGACGGTGACGCACACCGCGGCGACGGCCGCGAGGGACGGGCGGATCCGGGGGGCGGGGCGGTCGGTGGTCGGCATGCGGACCTCACGGGCTGATCGGGGAAAAGGGGTCGTGGTGCCCGGGAGGGGAGGGCCCGGGCACCACGCGTCAAGGGGGAGTCGTGCTATTCGGTGCTGGGTGGTGCGGAAAAGCCCTTGGGGGTGGGCTGCACGGACTCAGCCGGTGGCCGTCACCTTCTTGCCCTTGTCGGAGACCGCGAACCAGGTGCCCTGCTTGCCCTGTCCGTTGATGTCGCCCGCTTCCTTGTCACCGGCGAAGGTGTACATCGGCCAGCAGTCGATCGTCAGCTGTTCGGTGCCGTCAGGCCGCTTGAAAGTTCCCACCAATTCCGCGGGAATTCCCTTCACGAGTTCCTTGTCGACGGCCTTGGCGGGCTTCCACGTGTTCAGGCAGGCGCCGAGGCAGTTGGTCTTCATCGGCCAGGCGCTGTCCTTGTCGAAGCGGTACAGCGTGCGGCCCTCCGCGTCCGTGAGGATGGCGCCGAGCTTCGTGTTCCGGTTGACGCCGACCGGGTCCGCCTGCGCCTTCTCCTGCCCGCCGCCGGCCTCACCCGCAGGGGCGTCCTCGCCGGCACCGCCGCCCGCACTCGGGTCGGCACCCGAGCCGGAGCCCGCGCCGCCGGCCTTGGCCGGCTTGCCGTCCGGTGCCAGGACGTGCCAGGTCCCGCCGACGCCCTCGCCGAGCGTGTCGCCCGCCTTGGTGTCCTTCGCGTAGCGGTACACCGGCCAGCCCGCCAGGGTCAGCTGCTTGGTGCCGTCCGCCCGGTCGACCGATCCGAGCAGGCTCTTGTCGATGCCCTCGCCGGCCGAGGCGTCGTCGGCGGAGACCGCCGGCCAGGCCGTGGCGCAGTCCCCCTCACAGTTGGACTTCGGGGGCTTGGGCGTGTCCTTGTCGAACCGGTAGAGCGTGAAGCCCGCGCTGTCGGTGACCGTAGCTCCCAGCTCCGTGGTGGCCTTCACCTTGAGCTCGCCGGCCGGGCCGTTCTTGATGGCGTCGGCCGCCGGGACGGCGCCCGAACCGCCCCCGTAACCGTCGTAACCGGACCCCGCCTGTTTGCTGTCGCCCACCGGCTGGACGGAATCTCCCTTTCCCGCGGAATTATCGCCGCTGCCACATGCGGCGGTCAGCATCAATACCGCGACGGCCGACCCGGCGAATACTCCACGACGCATTTTCTTCACGATCTCTCCTTCAGGTCAGGATTCGCGTTCTCGTGCCCTGGGTAATTTCTACGGGGCCTCTGACGGAGAATGTCAATCTCCCTGAGAATTTGTCAGATCGCGCCAACATTGAACCCGGGGTAGTTGGTTCAGTCCTGGATGCGCAGCGCGAGCGCGGGGCAGCGCCGCACCGCGCGCTGGGCCTTCTGCCGCAACTGCGCGGGTACGGGCATGGACGCCTGGGACGGGTAGCCGTCCGCGTCGAGCCGTACGACGTCGGGGAGGATGTCCACGCACAGCCCGTGCCCCCGGCACAGGGTCCAGTCGACCACCAGCCGTTCCTCGGGGGTCTCGTCCGCCGGCAGGGGCAGCGCCCCCACCACGCGCCGGCCGCAGCCGCTGCCGAGGGCGTGGTCGCGGAACTCGTCCGGGAACGCCGCGAGCGCCGAGTCCACGAAGGCCGCGGTGCCGTCCGGATGGCTGCACGCGCCGCGGCGCCGCACGACCTTCATCCGGGCCTCGATGGTTTCCAGTGCGGTTCTGCCCCCGCCCCGGACCGCGTCCTCCACCACGTCGGCCAGCGCGGGCAGCCCCCGGAAGCAGGGTCCGCACTGACCGGCCGTCTCGTCCGCCATCCAGCGGGTCACCCGGGCCACCTCACCGGCCGGGCAGGTGTCCTCGGGCAGGGGCAGCACCGCCCCGGCCCCCAGCACCGCGTCGAAGGCCGCGAGGGATCCCCGGGACAGGTCGGCGATGCGCGCGGAGCCCGGGTCCAGCCACTTGCCGTGGTAGCCGCCCACCAGTACGCCCTGGCCGGGGTCCAGGCCGCACAGCTCCAGCACGTAGGCCAGCGAGGTCCCCAGCGGCGCCTCCACGACCGTGGAACCCGCGATCGTCAGCATCACGGTGCCGGGCTCGGACGGCAGGCCGACCGCCCGGTAGTCCAGCGCACCGAGGCGTGCCGCCACGGCGAGCTGGGCGTAGGTCTCGGTGTTCGAGAACAGGGTGGGCATGCCGCCCAGGCCCCGTTCGCTGGTCCGTATCTTCTGTCCCGAAGGCAGCGTCGGCCCACCGTTCAGGCCGTTGATCATCGAGGTGCTCTCTCCGGTCACGAAGCGTTCCGGAAGGGCCTGCACCCGTACCTGGCGGCCGGCCGGGCCGCGTTCCGCGACGGCCGCGCGCAGCGACTGCTCCACATCGGGCCGGGTGACACCGATGACGACGTCGTCGGCGCCGACCGCGGCGGCGGCCAGCAGGGCTCCGTCGAGCACCAGGTGCGGGACGTGCAGCAGCAGAGCCTTGTCCTTGAGGCAACTGGGCTCGCCCTCACTGGCGTTGACTACCACCGCGGTCCCCATGTCGCGGCCCTCGGCCGCCCGCATGACGGCGCGGAGCTTGCGTGCGAAAGGGAACCCGGCTCCGCCGCGGCCCCGCAGGTCGATGTTCTCCGCGAGGTCGACGAGCTCGTCCGGGCGGTAGCGGGGCAGTTGGCCGTGCGTCGTCAGATGGGCGACGCGGTCGAGCCGGGGGGCCTGGTCGAGCCCGGCCAGCAGTCTGGGAGCGCCCACGCAGCCGAGGCTGGGGCGCGGGTAGCCGCTCACAGCCGCCACTCACGGGTGGCGAACTGGTCCCCGTCCACACCGGTGCCGGTACCCATGCCGAGGCCGGCGTCCATGTAGGCGCCGGTCGGGTCGGTCGCGTACACCGCCGTGAGTGCGGGTCGGTCGTCCGTGGGTGGAGCGGCGGGCCCGGTGAACTTCTCCCGTGAGCCGGCTGCCCGTGAGCCGGCCGCGCGTGAGCCTGCCGCGCGTGAGCCTGCCGCCCGCGCCCGGGGCTCCCGCCGCTGCCGGGGGACGGCGGCCACGACGGGCAGCTGTTGGGTGCTCGCCGTGCCGAGGGGCCTGGTCGGCGACTCGCTCATCCTGGCCTTGAGCCGGAACGCGAGCATGCCCGCGACTCCGAGCAGGCACAGGGCGTACGCCACCGTGACATAGAGGTCGGCGGCCCGGCCCGCCTTCAGCCCGTGCACCAGGGAGGCACCCCAGGCCGGATAGGCGGCGAAGTGCAGCGCCCGCCACCACAGGGAGCGGCCCTTGGCGGCGAACACGCTGCGCACCGCGCCGGAGACCGCGACCGCGACGAAGAGGTACCCGGCGAGGCTGCCGAGCCCGATCAGCACGGGCTGGTTGATGTCCGTGAACGGCACCATCGCAGCGGACGCGGTCGTCCGCTGCTCCGCGATCTTGACCCAGATGTGCAGGGCCAGGAAGCCGAGTCCGGACACCGCCAGGCCGCGGTGCACGCCCTGGGCGAGCAGCCGGTGACCCGATTTCAGCACCATCCGGTCGGTCGAGATCAGCCCCCACAGGACGGTGGACGTGAGCGAGACGAGCGAGAGCACGCCCGCACCGAAGTCGAGGAAGTCCCAGAACTGGGAGAAGGCGCCCGCGCGGGCGGCCACGGTGATGGAGACGACGGCCGCGCCGACGGCGACGACGGCGCCCGGACTCATCCGTCCGGGCGTCGGCAGGAGGGAGGGCCGCCGGGCGGCCCTCCGTCCTGCTGCCGGAGCCGATGCCGCGTGTCGGCTTTTACGGCGGGCCCTGTGTGGGCGAGGCATGTGCGGCTGGGGCAAGGGCATCCAGGTCTCCTGTGCGCCTGGGCTCCGAGCACTCCACCTGGCGCTCGGAACCCGGGGGTCGTTGTCGTTCTCTGCCCGGCCGCGCTCTGAAACTCCGCGCCGGCCGAGGGAACTTGGGGCCGGAGTGCAGCAGCATCGTGGAGCGTCACATCAGCTCCACAGGATTTATCGAAACGTGATAATTTCTCGCAGCGCGTCTCCGGCGCATCGAACAACACCGGAAGATTCCCCTCCAGCGGAGGTTGCGACAGGCCACCGCGCCGCCCGCCGCCTACGCGTCCCGGACAGTAAAAAGAGCGCAAAGTCCCGGGACTGTAGGTGGTCGGACCTCTCCAGGAGGGAGTACGAGGGCCGCAACTCCCGCGTCAGGCAACGATGTTGACGCGGGGGCAACCTCGGCCGGCTTGCCGCTCTTCCCCGGGCAAGCCTCACCCCGGCACGAACGAGGAAAACGATGTGCGAACTTCTGAACCGCATCTGGTCCCGCCCCCGAGGCGAGTGGACGCGCGTCCTGCGCAGGGAACTTCCCGCACTGGCCGCCGAGATAGTGGAGGAGCTTCTGCATGGAATTCCGGAATTTTCCGCACTTATCGATGACAACGATGCCATTGATGCAGAGTTGCTCCGGCAGCGGGTGGAAGAGGCACTCCTCACCACCCTCGGCTACCAGGAGCGAAACCGGGAACAGACACCGGACGAGTGCCAGGACCAGGCAGAGAACCAGGTCGAAACCGAGGCCGAAACCGAGGCCGAAACCCGGGCCGCAACCGAGCTCGCAACCGTGGGCCGCGGCAAGGCCCGCAGCGGGGAGGCGACTTACACGAACGAGTGCGAGATCACGCACGAGGGCCGGCGCGACTGCATCCGCGAGGAGGTCCGCCCCGGGTCCCGTGACGGGATCCGCGAACCGGCCCTCAAACGGGTCCGGGTGAGCACCCGAGAGGAAACCGAGGAGGAGACAGGTGATGGCATCCGCCCGGGCGAACGGGCCCGCCAGGAGCTGTTCAGGACCCTCACCGACGACCGCGTCGCGTCCGACAGCTCCCTCACCGAACTCGCCGAGGCGGCCGGATGGCCCCTCCCGCTGGCCGTACGGGCCATTGTGCCGGCCACGCCCGGCGAGGCGCAGCAGCTGGCGGGAGTCCTGGACGACGCGCTCGTCGGGTTGTTCGCGGGCCGGCCGTGCCTGCTCGTCCCCAGCCCCGACCCGGAAATCCGCGGACCCCTGGAGCACCTGCTGCGCGGCCGGTTCGCGGCTGTGGGACACGCCGTCCCGATCCGGGACACGGCCTCTTCCCTGCGCTGGGCACTGCGCCTGGCCGGTCTGACCCCCAGCCGGCCGGGTGTCGAGCCCAGGCCCGTCTTCGTCGACGACCACCTCTCGACGCTTCTCCTGCTCCAGGACGAACCCCTGGCCCACGCACTGGCCGCCCGCTGGCTGAGGCCCCTTGCGGACCTGACCCCGCGGCAGAGCGAGCGGCTGGAGGTGACCCTGCTCGCCTGGCTCGAGGGCGGCGGGGCCCCCGAGGCGGCCAAGGCCCTCAGCGTGCACCCGCAGACCGTGCGGTACCGCATGCGCCAGCTGGAGAAGCTCTTCGGTACCGGACTGCGTGACCCGCGGACCCGGTTCGAGCTGGAGATGGCCCTGCGCAGCCGCCGCCTGATGGCCCAGGTGCGGCGCCAGCACTCGCGCGTGACCCGGAGGACGGCCCGGGTGATCCAGGCCGACTTCACCCCCGTCGTCGTCGGCCGCATGGCCCGCGTCAACGGCCTCTGACCCCTGAACCCCCTGTACCCCCTGTACCCCTGAACCACCGACCCCTGGAAGTCCGAACACCCCCGACCCCTCCCTCAACCCCTCCGAGCCACTGAACCCCAGCTGAAAACACCCCAGAACGACACCCCCGAACGACACCCCGAACCACACCGGCCCGGCCCGGCCCCGTCCTCACGGGGCCGGGCCGGGCCTTCGTGTGCCCTGCCCGCGCATGCAGCCCGGGGGCGACGTCGTCGGCCCGCACCCGTACGAGCGTCCGCCGGCCGGACGTACGACCCGCCGCGGGCCGCAGGGGCCACGGCACGGGGGACAGGACGCACGACAGCGTCC
>NZ_SSBM01000105.1:0-724 GCF_004795115.1 Streptomyces sp. A0592 | reverse complement strand
CCTCAAACGCGTGATCGAGTACATCAACCACCTCGGGGCCACCCCGCCCGTCCCCGGACCCGCACCCACCCCCACCACACCCGTCGTCTGGGCCCTCAACACCACCATCGACACCATCGGCGGCCACCCCGTCACCGAAGCCCACACCATCCTCGACGCCGACGAAAACGAACGCGCCACCCACTTCCGCACCCCCGGCCTCACCCACCGCTACACCACCTCCCACCTCGCCCTACGCACCATCCTCGCCCTCTACCTCAACCAACCCGCCCACACCATCCGACTCACCCGCGAAAACTGCCCCTGCTGCGGACAACCCCACGGCCGACCCAACCTCCCCGGAAACCCCCTCCACTTCTCCCTCTCCCACAGCGGCGACCACGCCTACATCGCCCTCGCCACCACCCCCGTCGGCATCGACATCGAAGAACACCCCACCCCCCAAACCGTCAACGACATCCTCCACCTCCTCCACCCCACCGAAACCGAAGAACTCACCACCCTCCCCACCCACCAACAACCCACCGCACTCGCCCGCTGCTGGGCCCGCAAAGAAGCCTGCCTCAAAGCCACCGGCACCGGACTCGCCAACGGCCTCACCCACCCCTACGTCAGCACCCACCCCACCCCACCCACCATCCCCGGCCACCACCTCACCGACCTCCCCGCACCACCCCACCACCAAGCCGCCCTCGCCACCCTCACCTGACACCACCCCCACACC